>JAAEMV010000759.1 GCA_024225195.1 Planctomycetaceae bacterium
AGAGATGGAAGATGCCCCTGGTGATGTGACCCCTCCGCCTGGAACACCAAAGGCTGAAGCACCAAAGGCAGAAGCACCAAAGGCAGAAGCACCAAAGGCAGAAGCACCAAAAGCAGAAGCACCAAAAGCAGAAGCACCAAAAGCAGAAGCACCTAAAGCAGAAGCACCGAAAGCAGAAGCACCGAAAGCAGAAGCACCGAAAGCAGAAGCACCGAAGGCAGAAGCACCTAAGGCTGAAGCTGAAAAGCAATCGAGTTTGTCGGCAGCCGGCGATTATCAGTTTGTATCGACATCGGTTCAGGAAGAGCCAAAGTCGGAAGCTGCTCCGCAGGAACCAGCCGAGCCTAAAGCCGAAGCACCTAAAGCCGAAGCACCTAAAGCCGAAGCACCTAAAGCCGAAGCACCTAAAGCCGAAGCACCTAAAGCAGAAGCACCTAAAGCAGAAGCACCCAAGGCAGAAGCAACGGCTGCAGGTGAAGGAGAGACCGCTCAAGAGCCTGCTGGAGAGACCGCTGGAGAGACGGCTGCTCAGGAGCCGGCTCCTAAAGAGAGGGCAATCAAGCCGCTCAAAGACATTAAAGAAGATGTAAAACGATCGATGTGTGAAGAGCCAGCATTGGAAGCAATGACAAAGGCAATTTCCGACGCGAGCGTTTCTGTTCAGGCTTATTACGAAGAGCGTCTAAGGTGGGAGTTTGAGCAAGATCAGAGTTCCGAAAACGAACCCGTTCCAATGGATCTGGACAGCATTGCAAAGAAGTACGGTTTGGTGAAGAAAGAAACTGGCTTGGTTGACTTCACTGAATTTTCAGCTGACGCACTTGGCTCGATCCGGGTCTTTCAAAATAGGATGGTCCAGGGGCGGCAGTCGCCTCAGTTGATACCGTTGAGTCAGATCTTATTTAGCAATTTTGATGGACTCAATGAATACGAGCCCAATACGATTGATGATAATTGGAACACTCGGAATAGTTATCTCTATTGGGTTGCCCAGAAAGTCGACACCAAAATTCCAAGTCTGGATGAGGCGAGGAATGAGGTCGCTAAGTATTGGAAGAAACAGCAGGCGTTTAGCCTTGCGATGGAAGACGCTAAGAAATATCAGGCGAAGGTCAACGACGGCGGTGGGAAATTGATGAGTGTTGTCGAGGGCGTGCCTGCGGCTAATGTAATTAAAACAGGTGCATTTACTTGGTTTAGTAGTTTTGGGTCTACTCGGTACTCGAGTCCGGTTGGAGTGACTGGGGCGGGAGAGAAGTTCATGGAGGCCGCCTTCAATACTGAACAGTTCAAGGCAGGCGTTGCTGAGAACGAGTCCCGCGACACCATTTACGTGATCCAGCCAGTAGTCGAAGGCAAAGAGATTGACATTGTCGGTGAGGATTTCTTGACCAATCAACTCTTCAAATTCAAGCGAATTCCTGATGAGGTTCAGCAAGCGTCTCAGATTTATCGTCGAGATGCATTGATGGATTGGTATGAGGAAGTCAACGATCGTATGCAGGTCAAAATCTTAGACCGGTAATTGAACTTCGGCTCGAGTTCATCGGAAGCATAACACCGTCTTCATGTTTATCATGGAGGCGGTTTTTTTGCGTCAACGCGTCAGTCCTGGCTCTCGCCGCGATGTGGTTCAAACACGGTGTGTTTGGGATTGGTTTGAGCGCTGTGGATTTGACGGGCTTCTTCATGGAGATTCAGTTGGCTTCTGAAATCTTTTTTCTTCCGCTTTTTGGTGACCGGCACGTAATCGCCGCTAGGTTGAAGTTCGCTTGCGGCAACGTTGTCATCAAAATAGGTTCGAAGGATTTTGGTCAGTCTCGTTTTGCAGTTTTTATCCAAAACGGGAACCATCAATTCGATTCTGCGATCGAGATTTCGTCCCATCCAATCTGCACTTGAGATGAAGATACGTTCATCCCCCCCGTGGTGGAAATGAAAGATTCTCGCGTGTTCAAGGAGTCGATCAACAACACTGATCACACGGATGTTTTCGCTCAGTCCTTTTTTTCCCGGAACGAGGCAGCAGATTCCGCGAATATTCAATCTGATCTTCACGCCTGCCTGTGAAGCGAGATAAAGCTCGTCGATAATTTGTTTGTCCACGAGCGAATTGACTTTGGCAGTGATTGCCGCAGCGTTACCACGCGTCGCACTTTCGGTCTCAATGCGAATCATCTCAAGGAGTGACTCTCTAAGATTGATTGGTGCTGCGATTAGCTTTTCAAGCGTCTGTGGTACGGAGAGACCTGTGATGGCGTTAAAGAAGTGGACGCTGTCACGTCCAAGTTTTTCATCGCAGGTGAAAAGGCTGGCATCGCTGTAAAGTTTTGCCGTCGACTCGTTGTAGTTTCCGGTACCAAAGTGAATGTACCGTTTAATTCCGGTGGGCTCGCGCCGAACTACGAGGCACATTTTGGCATGAGTCTTCAGCCCGCGGACACCGTAGATCACATCTACTCCGGCGTCGGCGAGTTCTCGAGCCCAGTTAATGTTTCTCGCTTCGTCAAATCTGGCTTTGAGTTCGACTATTACCGTTACGTGTTTACCATTTTCCGCGGCGAGACAAAGGGCTTTAACGATCTCGCTGGATTCGCTGGTTCGATAAAGTGTTTGCTTTACCGCGATAACATCAGGGTCGGTGGCGGCAGCCTGAATGAATTGAACAATTGGTTCATAAGACTGATAGGGATGGTACAGCAGTCTGTCGCCCCGCGCGATGGTTTGGAATATGCCTTCGGCGCTTGAGAATTCAGGGGATGGTTGAGCGGGCCAGTTGGCATCCTTTAAACGGGGGAATCCGCGAAGGCCGGCAAGTGAAAAATAGTCAGACAGCCCCAAAGGCCCCTGGATTGAATAAACGTCGTCATCCTGGACATCGATTGAGTTCTGAAGAAAAGTCTGCATCTTTAGGCTGGTGGAATCAGATATTTCCAGTCGCACGCACTCGCTCTTTCGTCTTGCTTCAAGCATCGCCTGCATGCCAATGAGCAAATCAGCTCGCCCGTCCTCTTCAAGATCGACGTCACCATTGCGGGTGACTCGTAAAGTATTCCATTCAATAATCTCTTGCTCACCAAAGAAATCTGACAGGAACATTCCAACAACGTCCTCTGTCAGCATGTACCGATAACCGGTTTTCGATGGAAGCGCTTGAAATCTTGCGAAGGATTTTCCCATGGGGATTAACACGTAGCGATCGTTCTCTCGATTGGCCACCTGGTCGAGCGTCGCTTCTCTTTCGGCCGGAACACCTAGCCGTGAAGAAAAATCATTTTTTAATCGAACGCACATGCAAATTCGAGCACCGCTGAGGGCAGGGAAGGTTTCCATGTTTTCAATGGCGATCGGCGCAAGGCTTGACATCATTTCTTCATGGAATCGATTACGCAAAAATTTCAAATCCGATTTCGATAAATTTCCCGGCTCGACTCGCTCAATCCCTTCTTCAGCAAGGAGCGGTTCGAGTTCGTTAAGCAAGCATTCGGACTGGTCTGCGTACATCTGCCTGACGCGGGTGCGGATTTTTTCCAGTTGTTGCGTTGGTGTCCAACCATTGATGTCGAGTACAGTAGCGGAGTCAGCCACCATCGCGAGTCCACCAACGCGAACCATAAAAAATTCGTCAAGGTTTGAGGCAGTGATTGCAATGAACTTTAAACGCTCCAAAAGTGGATTAGACGATCGACTCGCTTGGTCGAGGACGCGTTGGTTAAAGCTAAGCCAGCTCAATTCGCGATTGAAATATATTTGTTTCGACTTTTTCATGATTGCTTACTTGCAGTCTCCAGCACGATTTCCTTACCAAAAATATCTTCGAACAGGCTTCGTACCTGGCGTAGTTCGATGTTTTCTGCTGAGAAGTCTGCGACATCTGAAGGGGAAATTTCTACTCGGTCTTCTTTTTCAATACAGGTAATGGATTCGATGCGTTGGGCTTTACCCACGTCCAGTGATTTGGCGATCCGTAAAATTGCTGCCATTTTTACAACAAGGACGCGATTTTCTCGCGTCAGCCGAGAATAGCCTTCGTGGCGGGGAAGTGGCGAAGCTCCCCGGTGGTAGCGAGCGACCAGTGCCATCAACTTGCGGTCGAAATTTCCAATTCCGAAAAAATCGGAATTGAGAATGAGGTACATCGAATGTTTGTGCTTCGATTTCGTACTTATGAAAACACCAATTTCGTGGAGGAGGGCAGCGAGTTCAAGGATTCCGCGGTACCGCTCCGGTAATTGATGGAGATCCTGTAACTGGTCGAATAACTGGCAAGCGAGTTGGGAAACGTGGCGAGCGTGCTTCTCGTTAAACCTATATTTGCGACCCAGTTGGAGGGCTGAGCGAATAATTTGTGTCTGGATAGATTTGGACCAGCTGCGACCCGAGGCCATTTCCTTAATTAGCCCATCCCGCATATTAACGTTTGCCACATAGAAGTTGGTGACACCAAGTTCTCGCGCAAATACAAGCTGGGTAAGTAGTCCCGGGCCGAGTGATTCAGCATCCGGTAGGCTCATGTGAAACCTGCCGGCTAATTGGTCTGGAGATTGAAGTAGAATTTCAGAGGTGAACTCTTCCAACGAATTCATCTCGATTTCCAACAGTTCATTGGCGGCTGGTTTGTGATCAATTACGCTTGCCGCAAATCGAACTTCGCCCCCCATGGCGATAAAACTCTTGGGCGTCGGATGGTTTGTGCTGACTTTGAATTCGCTAATGGTTTGGAGGATTTGCGCTTCCATTAAGGAGCGAGATTTACTGAAAGGTGCGTCAAACAGCTCAAGCTTTTGTCTTAGGCGAAGACTTCCGAGGCGGTAAGTTTTTGAAAAAACAACATCGGTGTTGTTGAGTAGGAGAATTTCTGCCGTTCCACCTCCTGCTTCAAATAGAACCGACTGCTGCGAAAACGCTTTTTCATTCTGCGTCATGTAGGGCAGTACGCCGAGGTAGGTAACTCTGTGCAGTTCAGCTTCGTCGAACGGTTCGATGGCAAATCCCGTCGCGATGAAGATTCGATCCGTGAACGCAATTCCATTGGTAGCTTCTCGGACGCCGCTGGTCGCGATGACTCTAATGTTTTCATGATCGGTAATGCCGTATTCAATTAGTTTGTTACGGTAAATCTTCAGAACGCGAACGCAATACTCGGTTGTTTTTTTCGTGATATGGTGTTTCGTAAACGAGTCCTTACCAACACTGACCGCTTGAGAGAATGATTCGAGATTGCGAATTTGGTGGTTGGTTCGATCGATCTCAGAAATTTGCATCCGCAGGGAAGACGCGCCAATATCGATAACGGCAACCAATTTCGGGGTTGCGTTTAATCTTGCATCGGTGAGGGGTGAGTTCTTCTCAGGTTTCATGCTAATGTTTTTTAGGTGCCTGGACTGTCAACCATTTGTTTTGCCAAAGCGGCCGCGCCAATAACTCCAGCGTCGTCCCCCAGTTTTGCTTCTTTAATCTTGTAGACATTCTGAAGGGATGGCAAAACTCGTTTGCGAGCTTTCTTTTCAATGATGGGCAACATGTACTGGGGCATTGCTTCAATGAGTCCTCCTCCGAACACGATGACGTCGGGGGCAAGAAGATGGACGACGGTCACCACGGAAAGTGCCAAGTGGTGGCAGGCGTGTTCGATAATGTCTTGGACAGCACGGTCGCCATTTTTGACGGAGTCTGCCAAGGCGCCGCTGCGGATTTCCGAAAGATCGGTGCCTGCATTGGACAGTAGGTGAGGTGCCTGTCCTCGATACGCGGCCTGTGCGGCACCACTTGCGATCGAAAGGCGTGACGCGAGCGATTCTAAAGTACCTGCGTTTCCGGCGCCGTCGAGGGGCCCGTTTGCCATCACCGGAATGTGACCTATTTCCATGCAGGTGCAGTTTGCACCACGAAACAGTCGGCCTTCATAAACGCATCCGCCACCGATTCCAGTTCCAGGGAATATGCCAAAAACACACCGGGCATTTTGTCCGGCACCAAATTTGTATTCGCCAAATACACCAGCATCAACGTCATTGGCGATGGCCACTGGGAACTTAAATTCCTTTTCAATAGAGTCGGCAACTGGAACGTCGTCCCAGCCAAGATTAGGTGCGGTGCGAATTTGTCGTTTTGCTAGATCTAGCGGTCCCGGGCAGCCAATCCCAAGTCCACCAACTTGGTCCGCAGATACGTCGGCGTCATTTAACGCTTCGTTGATGACGGTATTGATTCGCAGCAATCCTGCTTTCATCCCATCCCGACCTTTTGTTTTTTTGCGGGCACGGCCAACCTTTTTAAATTGACTATTGAATACGGTCGCCAGCATTTTGGTGCCGCCGAGATCGAATCCAATCCAATAACGGTTGTCATTTTCAGTAGTCGGTTGGTGAGACATTCAGTTTTTTTCCTGATAATCGTTTTGGTTGTTGGTTTTCATTTTGACGGGGTAACACCAAAAATGAAAATCTGCGTCGATGCCTTATTTTTTGTCAGCAACAGAAGGATTCGAATTGTTCAATTGAGAAGACGGGAACCTTTGGATTCGGTTGTTGTAGGAGTCCACCACGTGAAGTTCCCGTTCCGAGTCCCAGCACATTGCCCACGGTTGGTGAAGCTGACCAGGCTCTTTCCCGGCTGATCCCCAGACACCTAATGAATTGCCATTGAGGTCAAATTTTTGAATGCGATGGTTACCGAATTCGCACACAAAAATGTGACCTTCACCGTCGAGAATGATCTCGTAAGGGTAGCTTAGTTCGCCCTGCTTGGTTCCCATTTTACCCCAGGTGCGTATAAATTTTGGCTCGTTTCCGGATACATCGAATATCTGGATTCTGCCGTTGCTGGCGTCTGCAACCCAGAGGTGATCGTTCTCGTCCATAGCGAGGCCTTGGGGGCGTTGGAATTGCCCTGGCTGCTCACCGTGTTCTCCCCACTCGTAAACGTATTCTCCAGTGGGCGTGAATTTTTGAATTCGATCGTAATCTCCGTATTCGGAGATGTAGATATTGCCTTTGGAATCTTGTACGGCATCTGTCAGAAACCCAAACTCCCCTGGTCCCCGCCCATTGACTCCACCGATCGTTCGTTCTTCGATCAGCTCTCCCTCGAATGTGTAAAACAACAATCGGAAATAATGGGTGTCACAAACCATCAGGTGTCCATCTTGGCTGATCGAAAGTCCGCAGGGTTTTCCCTGAATGAGTTCCGGCATTCGCCAACCGCGGAGGAAATTGCCATCTCGATCAAATACTTGAACTCTGGCGGTCTTGTCGACGATGTACAGTCGGTCTTCTTCGTCGATCGTGATTGCCCGCGGCTTCATGAACCTGCCATCCTCAAGTCCGCGACGTCCCCAAACGAGGATGTCCTGATTGGGTGTGGTTGGGCCTTCGAGGCAGCCACAAATTGTCACGAGACAAACCAGCCCTATCAGGGCGGCGTGCAATTGGATTGTCCCTAAGTTCAAATTCAATTTAAGTATTTTGGGGGTTAATAGAATGCGTTGGGATGGCTAATACGTGCTTCGACGCGTGAGTTGCTACTTGACCGTCTCACTCGTACAGCGATATATTATTCTAACGTCCTGATCGCTTTTTTGCACGGCGGTCGCGTTCGTTTGCTGTTAATATGACGTTGTTGGTATCCATTAAGTTCATCTTCACAAACAGAACCGCATGACCGCCGTTATTCTCGACTTAAAAAGTTCCGAAGACCCACGTGACGTCGTCCACCAAGCTGTCGAAGCGCTCGCGGCGGGGAAGATAATTGCTATCCCGACCGAAACGGTTTACGGTCTTGCGGCAAGCGCTTTGCATCCCGAGGCGGTTCAGCGTCTGGTAGAGATTAAAGGGCGATCTCCGGACAAGCCATTAGCCTTCGCTATCAAGAGTTCAGATGATGCTCTCGATTACGTTCCAAACATGTCCTGCGTCGCTCGGCGCATCGCGCGTCGCAGTTGGCCCGGTCCGATCACGTTGGTTCTGGACACGGACCATCCTGACAGTGTCATCCACCGCCTTGATCCATCGGTGCGGGAGGCAACGATTCCCGAGGGGACTGTAGGCCTGAGAGTTCCCGACCACGAACTGACTTTGCAGATCATGCGGCTCTGTGCAGGCCCAATCGTATTAACCAGTGCGAACCTGTCAGGAGATGCTCCCGCGATCAATGGAGCGGAGGTGCAAGAAAAGGTTGGGGAGCACATTGATTTGATTCTTGATGACGGCCCTGTGAAATTCGGTCAGGCGTCATCTGTTGTGAGAATCAAGGATAACGAATTTGAGGTTCTTCGAACGGGATTAGTGGATGAAGCAACGATCGAGAAATTGACCCATTTCATCGCATTGGTTGTTTGCACCGGGAATACTTGTCGTAGCCCAATGGGGGAAGGCCTGTTGGCACAACGGATTGCGGAGCGTTTAGGGGTACCGATGGGGTCTCTCGAGGAGAAAGGCGTTACAGTAATGTCGGCTGGAATTGCGGCAATGCCGGGCGCTCCCGCTGCGGATCAAGCAGTCGAGGTGATGAGACAAGTCGGAGTTGATATTTCAAATCATCAGAGCCAGCCGATTACGGGGCGGTTGGCCAAGTTCGCCGATGTGATTTTGACCATGACGAATGGGCATCGGCAGGCATTAATCTCCCATTGGCCAATGCTTGAAACCAGAACTAAAACCATTCGCCGTGATGGTGGGGATATTGGGGATCCGATTGGGCGTCCCATTTCCGTTTATAGTTCAACAGCAGATCAGATTGATCAACAGCTATCCGAGTGGGTGCAGGAATTTGACCTGTCCCGCTTTGAATAAGGGCTCGTATACGCAACGTTGAGAGTACCGTTTCCACAGTTCGTTCACCCAACAAAGACACTTCGTTATGATAATTACGATAGGCAGCGATCATCGAGGGTTGCCCCAGCGAAGGGTTATAGCCGAGGCGATTGAATCACTTGGCTACCAAGTCGACGACAAGGGATCCTTCACAGAAGATGCATGCGATTACCCGGATGTTGCTGTGGAGGTTTGCCGTGAGGTTAGCTCAGGGGCGGCGACTTATGGCATCCTTGTCTGTGGTACGGGCATTGGGATGTCAATTGCCGCCAACAAGGTCAGCGGAATTCGGGCTGCACTTTGCTGTGATATTACGACCGCCAAGTTAAGCCGACAGCATAACGACGCCAATGTTCTTTGTTTGGCGGGGAACCATTTTGATGAGATCCAATTTCGAGCCATTGTGACCGCTTGGCTTTCAACTGATTTTGAAGGTGGTCGTCACCTCCGCCGGGTGGAGAAGATGATGGCATTGGACGCGGACTGATTGGTCTCTAAATTGCTGCGGTCATTGTTTTAATTGTAAAATACTGCACTCCAGTGGCTGGAAACAATCTGCGGGACTGCGTGTGGGATTTTCTAATTTCAGGTTAACGAATTGGCACGATATGTTGTTGCGTATTTCTCTGGCTTGCTTTTTGTCCTGCTTTCTCGCTTGCTTAACGCCTAGCGTTTCTTGGACGCAGGAAAATACAGATTGGTTGATCAACGATCGTAGTTTCGAGGCCGAATTCAAAAAATCGGCAACAGAACCCCATCGATATGAATTGACGAACGGGCTTGTTAGTCGCTCTTTTTATCTGCGTGAAAATATTTGCGCCACGGTCGGCCTTGAGAGTTTGAGTAACCGTGAAGCTATCGTGAGGGCGGTGAAACCGGAAGCTGTAGTAATGGTCAATGGCGTGTCCCACCAGGTCGGCGGGTTGGTGGGGCAACCGGATCATGCTTTTTTAAAGGACGATTGGCTGGCTGGTATGGCTCCGGCGGCAGGTTCGTTGGAGCTGGTCGGTTGGAAAGTTGGGCTTCCCGAGGAACGGTTGAAGTGGAAGCGTATTCGGAATGCATCAAAACAATCTGTCTGGCCTCCCGAAGGGGTTAAGGTTTCTTTTGAGTATCGACGCTCCTCGAAGGACGTTGCTCAAGCTGAGGCCGAATTTCGTGTGTTTGTTAATTACGAGCTTTACGATGGAGTGCCCGTATTTTGTAAGTGGATAACCGTTGAGAATGTTGGCTCGAATGCGTTGGTGGTCGATCGATTTTCATCCGAAGTGCTGGCGGTCGTGGAGTACGATAGTCGTGTTGAATTAAGAGAGGGTGTCAGCTATCCGCAGCCAAATTCGATCCATGTAGAAACTGATTTTGCCTTTGGTGGTTTCAACTTCGAAAATGCTAATCGCCACGTTGTTCATTGGCGAACAGACCCGGAGTACAGTACTCAGGTGAATTATTTAAAAAGTGCGCCGTGTCTGCTCGACGTTTCTCCGTCATTTGGACCGATGCAAACTGTTAAGTCAGGGCAGGAATTCCAAAGCTTTAAAACA
>JAAEMV010000760.1 GCA_024225195.1 Planctomycetaceae bacterium
GATTGCTTGCTTGACCGCCGACAATTTTCTGATTGGACGCAAGTCGTGGTGACGTTCGATTCAAAAAATCTACGACTTTACCTCAATGGGAAACCCGTCAAATCTTATGCTCTGCCGATCTCTGCTGCGATCGCGGAAACTGGTGGACTGATCATCGGTGGACACAGGGGGGGCACCGGTCGTAATTTTGACGGTCTGATTGACGACGTGGCAGTTTGGAATCGAGTACTTAGCGAAATCGAAATCGCCAAGCTGTTTGAAGATGGCATGCCGTCGGTTGAATCGATTGATTAATCGGAAGCTGAATTTAGTGTTTTCGGAGGAGATTTCGCCGAAAAGGATTTTGCTAGAAATGATCATCGCTCGATAAAGTCAGTCAAGATAGCTTGCTTCCCACTAAACAACTGGCAGTGTGGTTGCGGGCCTCGGGTAGAGGAAGTCCTTTTGTCCAACTGTCCTCCACCGCTTTGCCATTGCAAACTTCAAGTCTCCAATGATCGGCCGAAGGGGATTGCCGGTCGCCTCGGGTTCCGCCCAAACAATGCAAACGATTACCGGACATGTGCACAAGCGGTATGCAGAGGAACTTCCGGGAGATCGGGGAGTGAAGTCGATGAATGGTTGTGTGTGTCGAATGAAAAGCAGTGCTTAACTCCCGGAGAACAATTAGCGCCCAACTGTCCCGATACCGTGAAAATAAAACGTTCGCCGTCGGTAGGCATCCCCGCAGGAGTTTGCGGCACTCCGTCGGGTAAGGGCGACGTCTCTGTCCACTGCTGTTTTTGCAAGTCCAGCACATTAACTCGTTGAGACACGGATACTAGAGTCACGTATCCGCCAGACACGTAAAGTTTGTGCCCAATCTGTACGGCATCAGGTTCCACTCGACAGCAATCAGCACGAGGCCCAACACGCCAGGTGAAATCGTTCGGTTGTCGCCGTTATTTGTTGAGGAAGTTGACGTCCGCTCGATCCGCCAAACAGCGATAACACAAAGGGTTTCGTTTAATTTTTCGGGTGATCGATTGGAACACTTAAATAAACCTAGGTCTTACGTTAAGATGAAGTTTCCTTGGGTAAGGTTTTTCTATTTCGCTTCCTACGCACATCGGAGTTGTGCTTTGGTCGGCTATTTCGTTAGCGATGCCCGAGGATTCAGCCATTTGGCTGTCAGGTGCGCGGGTTAACGGCCTACCTCGTTCGTTTAAAGAACCAGACGATTTATTTTGCAGTTTTGCGAGAAGGATCCTGTCTGGCTGTTTGAGCTTGGACAAAGCTGGATGGGGCAGAATCACGGGTAGTGGGACGCGGGATGTTCTTAATCGTCCTTCAACATTGATCCTGCGGTAGTTGACGCTTCAGTGAGTCAATTTTATATTCCAGACGTTCTTTGTTTGGAAAAGAGACATTGAGAGATACATTTTGCGATCGATTTGGAGAATCACATGCTTAGTGATAGTGAAATTATACAACTTGTAAATGATTATGGTCCGCGTGTTAATGAAGGCAGAACGATTGGTCAAATCATTGCCGATAATGATATACCCAGACTAGCGGGAGCCACCGTACTAGAGGGGAAAGTTTCAGATTCGGTATTTAGTGAGAGCTTAAAGACCAAAGACGGAGTTCCGATCCGGTTGATGTTCCGTGGGAACCGTATCTCGACTCATGATGTCAACCGTGGCGCGATTCCTTTTAAAGATCAGGTTTTAGCCCAAAATCATGACCATATGCTCAATCTGGTCAGCGATATTCTCGGTTCATCGCAGTTCGAAGTGGAGGGGTTACTACCTTCTTCGACGGTCATTCCAGCAGAAAATCTAAGACTGCTCATGGTTGAAAATGTGCAGCGGATGTACATGGCCGAAAGTTCAACTTCCACTTCGCTGTTTCAGCATTGGCTGAAGGCGAAAGACGAAGGATTATCCGTATTTGAATACGCCGGCCATGAAATAGAGGTGAATTCACTTAAACCAAATGGCAAGCTTCCTTATCTGATGGACACCCCTTCAACCAAGGATAAAGTTGACCGAACGATCGACCCATCTTATTTGTTTGAAAATTCAGTTTGTACTGTCGGTCAGTACCAGCATCTTCGCAACGCATCTATCATGGCGTTTGGTGTTGTGACACAGTATCTGCGGGAGAAAGGCATGGTTCTGGTTGACACCAAGACAGAGCATGGCATCAATGCTGCGAATCAAATTGTTGCAGCGGATGAACTTTACACGATGGATTCATCCCGCTTTTGGAAACTGAATGATGACGGTTCAGTGATGGAGCGCGAAGGCAAACCGGTTTCCTTTTCCAAGGAGTTTGCCCGTGGCATGGTCAAGGATACAAACATGCAGTTTTCAACCGAGCAGAGCAATGAAATTGGTGTCCGCTACATCGATGGTCTGCAACACCTAACGGGCAAGTCGTTTCAACCCGATCTGCGTCCGCGTGACCAGCGGATCATCGAATCGACCAACTTGATTCTGGATGCTTTAACGTAAGAATCGAAGCGAAGGCAATTTTAACTCGGTCGAAGCGAAATCGATTAAGCAGGTCTCACGTTGCGTAACTTTTGGCGTGTCTGTGGGGAATGAAAACCGAGCGATTCGATAGGCGGATATTTTTAATTTGCCACCGAATTGGCAACGGTGATTTGTGTGCCTCGCGGTCACGTGATCATTGAATCCGTTCGAGAATGGCAGGTTTAGACGCATTTCGCTCTCTTATCCGCCAACCTTGATTGGCTTGATCGTCGCCGGCTAAATTTGGCAGTGAGGATTGAGGTTTAACGTTCGATATTTCTTCGGAGTGGGGACAGAATTTCGTATCTGATTGGGACTAAATACCTACAATGCGTGGTTTACGATCCGACTGGCTCACCGTATAACGAACCCCAATCTCTTGTCTTGTTTCTTGGCAAACGAAAGGACTGCACCGATGAGTCGTGTTTGTTTCTGTTTAATCGTGGTGCTTTTCTGTTGTTCAACAGCCGAAGCGCAATTCCGAAGATTTTCTAGGCCGCGTGCGCGGCAATCACAACCGCTCAAAAATACAACCGAAATGGTCGGTTCCGTCCTTGCCGAGGAGATGTCTAAAGTAATTATTGAAGGGCTGGTGGAAGAGGGGGTAATTATTATGCGGCGAGCGTCGCTGCAGCTTTCCAAAAATTTCGCCGAAGTTGGTCATTCTCAATTCAAGATCAGAATTGAACCAGATATTTTACGATGGACCGCTTGGGATTCCAACTTGGATAAAACCGCAGATGATAAAAGACATTCTATACTTTTCATCCCCGCGGCGGAGCTAAGCGAGTCAGACGTTGCTCAACTGGAACCTGGGGCAAAACGTTTCATTGGCGCAGTTGGTTTTCAAGGTGACATTACGGATGCCATTAACTTGCAAGCCTATCCAATCGAGTCTTTATACACGCTAGCGAGAAAGAACGATTTTTCAATGCTATGGGCAGACACGCCCTTTCTTTTCTTGGCGATCACTAAAACTTCGGAAGGTAAGGTCAAGCTATTAGGTTATGGAGCAGGTTCGGAGGCAATCGTATCAACTGAGTTGTCGAAGATTGTCAAACCCGGGACAGTCGATCCCAATCAAACCTTCGGCAAACCAATTGTATCGGAACATCATGACGCTCTTGGTTACTCTGTGAGACGCCCTGTAACCGATGAGTGGATGGCGGTTGAACATTTTTTCAGGGGTGACATCCGACAGACAGAACCACTTTCACTTCAAATTACCCTATTTGGAAAATACCAAGCACGGTTCTAAGAGAAAGCTATCTAGATCGGGTTTGGGAGATGATGCAAAGCTCATCGTTGGTTTTGCACCTCGGAGGCAGTGAGTTCGGCCAACCCTTAACCCAACGACACGTACTTGGCTGACCATCAAACCCGCTGTGCCGCTGAATTTTAGTCGTCGGCTAGTGTCTATGCATCTAGCGTTGTCGAAGACAAGCTTTAAGACCAGTTAGATAGCTTTCTGTCTTCAGGGAAAAGGTAAAAATGATTTTATACGTAGCGCCAGCGGCCGTTGCTGAATGAACGTCTGTTGATAGCGGCGGAGGTTTGAGTTTTTGTTGCCGAGGCACCACTAAGTAAGTCGTGGGCCGACTAAGGTTAAAATTGAGATTTGGTTAATTGAGAGTCTTGTTTGAGCTGTCCAATATCTTTTTATCGCCCGTGATAGGTATCGGAAAGGAAGGTCGAGGTCGGCTGCTCTTTTTGTCGGCTAAATTGCAAAACCTTCGATGCTTATGGTGCGGTCTTATTTGTGGTGAAGGGCGACGGCTCGATTTTGCCCTGATTCGATGAGTTTGTTTTTTGACGATGTTTCTAAGCGAGAAGGCGTCAGTCAGTTTGCTTATATTAAATAGGCTTTTATCTGTGAGGGAAACTAATGCGTGTCTTATCTCTGTTTTTGGCTGTTAGCCTACTCGTCGTTTCAATGTCTGGTTGCAACCAAAGTGATGAAAAAAAACAAGTCGAAAATATGCCGCGTACTTCTTCGACGGGTTCGCGAGGAAATACAAGTTTGGCAGCAAAAGATAGCGACGGACAGGAAGGTGGTTTGGTTTCAGTTTCCTTGCGCGACAAGGCAACGACGTTGGGCAAACTCGCTGAAAGCAACATCGCTGAAAACTTAAAAGAAATTGATGCACATTCGGCTGGTTTAACTGAAACTGATATGGCTTATTTCACGCATTTTCCGAATCTTGAAAAACTTACATTAAATGTCAATCTCAAGATTACTGACGAGAGCTTAGAGTCCTTGCAGGGACTTAGTGAATTGGAGAACTTGACGTTGTTTTTTTGCCCGCAGTTGACCGGATCAGGTTTTGAGTATCTGACGGGATTGGATAAACTCGTAAACCTAAATATTGGAAACAACAAAAACATTATCGACGAGCACCTTATCCACTTGCAAGAACTCGACAATCTGCAGATTTTGCTCGCGTCATCTCTACACGGGATAACGGATGATGGAGTCAAGCACCTAGCTGGGATCAGTAGTCTACGGCGTCTTCGGGTGTCGGGTAATCAGATCACGGACGTAGGACTTCAACAACTTGCTTCACTAACGAACCTTGAGGTCCTCACCTTGGCTCGCAATAAACATTCCGATGACGCAATCGCAAAACTTCAACAAGCTCTCCCCGGTTGCAAAATTCAATATTAGCAAAGGTCAACCAGAGACGGAAAGAACCATTTGTCTCGCCAAAACGGAGTTTTGTAATTTGGCCGGCGGTACAAAGGGTCGAACGAACAAAAGGGATACCAAATGAGTACTTTGAAATTTTTATGCATTGTTATCGCAACCGTGTGGGGAGCGACGTCTTGTCTTAATGCTCAAACCCAAGAACGGTCAATTACTGTTCGGGTTGCTTCTTATAATGTCGAGTTTGGGAGAAGCACAACTCCCGAACAAGTTGGGGAGATGTTCAAAAAGTACAACCTGGATGTCATTGGGTTTAATGAGGTACCCAATGGCGAATGGACAACTCGCGTTGGCAACGTTTTGGGAATGAAACACAGTTTTGTGGGCAAGGTTTCTTCTGCCAACCATAAGGACAAATATAAATCCATTCTCAGCAGAACACCGTTAGAAGGTACTGAAGAATACAAACTCGCTGGCCGGGGGTGGAATCCTTCATCAGTTATTCGAGCCGTAACTCAGATTGATGGTGTTTCATTTGCATTCTATTCACTCCACATTTGCAAGTCGGGGGCGACGGATGGCCAGGCGCACAGCCTTGCTACCAAGGTTCTCACCAAAGAGGTAACTGAGCGGGTTATTGTAGTTGGTGATTTCAACAACCAAATTGGCGATGCTGCCATGAAAACGGTCGAGAAAGCAAGGTTTAGACCAACATGGAAAGACCTTAAGATTGATGTCTCTAACGAATTTACATACAACGCCCAGGACCCCCAAAAGAACCTCGGTGTGATCGATCACATTTTGTACAACAACTTGTCTAACGCTCAGGCAGCCGACGGAGGTATAATTGAGCTTAAGATCCCTTTGTCAGACCATAAACCTATCTGGGCTGAAATAGTATTTCCTCGAGATATCCAATCAGCGAAGAACCCCCCGTCCGAAAGATAATGCTCAGAAGGTGTTTCGCAGCAACGCGTTAACCAACGCCGCTTAACGCAAATGTTTGGTGAACCAAAGATGCAGTCGTTTGAGGAGCAAGAAGATAGACTCACCGTTATGAAGAATCACATTCTTTTTTTTATTTTCTTGGGAATGTTTTGCCAAGTTCCCCCAAAATTCGTAACTGCAAACGATTGGCTTGATCGCTCATATCAAGCTTTTGAGTTGGCTGACACGGGGCATGATCTGACGTCAACCAAGCGGGGTGATGGAACCTGGACTATTCGCACGACGGGATCTGACCCCTATGTTCAAACCAACGGATTGGTGGAGAAACTGGATCCATTCACTGGCTATCGGGTCATGTTCGAGTATCAGAGTTCATCTGATCTCAGGAAGTTTCAGGTGCTATATCAGACTCTCAATGGACTGCGCCAATCTAATCAAGTTCTTTCCGCTTCGGTTGATTGGCGTTGGCACTCGTTTGAGCTTGGCAAGGGCGAAAGGGGATTGGAAGAGTTGGTACAGTGGTTGCGGTTTGACTTCGGCGATGAACCGGAGCAAACGTTCTTGATCAAGAATCTGCGTTTGATCAAGGTAAAACCTGAATTCGACCCGAGCGTTCTTAAGCACCTGGCCTTTTCACTGAAAGCCAAAGGGCACCAAGCCTCCGTTAAAACTCTTGCGGAGGGAGGATGGTCAATCTCGACCGAAGGGAACGATCCATTTGTAATGGCCACGGAATGGACTGGTAAGTTTGAACCGGACACGCCCTATGTTCTCGCTTTTGAATATCAGGCTCCAGCCGATTCGAATTCGCTCGTGCTATATTTCCGAACTGATTCAGGGGTTCGTAATCAAACACTTGAGACTTCACCTACCGATGGTTGGACGTGGCACCTCCACGATTTCTCGGTCAACGGAGGGGGGCTTGGTGAGCCATTGAAATGGGCCCGAATCGACTTCGGCACCGAACCCGACTTCACCTACCGCATTCGAAACTGTCGCCTGATCCCAGCGAGCCGAGAATTACGTCAGCGAGTCAGACTGGGCCAAGACTTTGATCAGTTGTCACGTTTCGGGATAGGTCTCGGCGGGATTAAGCCGCAGCAAACTGCGATTGAAACCGTCAGAGAGAAGGAAGAACGCGGCATCGCGGTAACGCTCAGCACTTACCGCCATTTAGATCTTGATGCCGAGACTAAGCGACTTGCTAAGGAGGCTTCCTCAAGTCCGCCCGTTCCTTTGGGGCCACGAATCGTAGCGGGTGAAGGTCAGCATCCAGATAATCACACCGTCGTGCGCATTCTTTCGCCCTACCAAATTTGCGAAACTCAATTTCTCGCCTACCCTTCCGAAATTCGCGGAGGCGTTGGTTTGGAGACTGGGACAGACGATCAAGAAAAAACGTTTATCCTCTGTTACCCGCTTGTTTCCGATCGCACTCGCGAACTCCGGCTGTTTTCTGAAAGTGGAGCAACTCGGGGAGCCGTTGCGGTACCGGAAGATTTACTGCCGCCCTTCACAGTATCCGTGGGCGACTATCGGACCGAAGTAACAGGAGACGAGATTGCAGTCGCTTCGAGGTATGCATCGACGGCGAATCCGACAGTCTACAGTTTGTCGCGAACCGGAAAGGTTTTAGAAGTCCTTCAGGTCCCGGGGGAGAGCGAGGGAAGCAACCAACGCGAATTTAATCTATTCACAAAGACTGATGGGAAGACGGATCAACTGTTTGTTCAGGACCTTGCGGACAAGTTAGCTTTTAGGTTGCTGTCCAAAGAGTCCACGTCTCCGGTCAAGTTCACTGATTCACCCGCTGGTTCGCAACTCTTTGATACCGCCTACTCCGACCGTGAATTCAATCTTGGATTATCTGAATCCGTTGTTTCTACCTTGCATCGGTGGAAGCGGGGGGATTTACTACCAGCGTTAGATGCCGGTCGGATGGAAAACATACTATGGTTCGATCCTCAGGAAGTCCACAATGGAAGCAGGGCTACATGGGGAGCCTTCTCCGACGGACGTTATATCAAGAATAGTCTCTACAACTTTCTAGGACCGGCCCAGTATTGGTCACCGCTCGTAAAGACCGGGGAAATTGAAGAGCAGAGTTACGAGCAATGGACGAATGGTATCGACTGGGATCGGAGTGCATTTGGGGGTCGGCATCGAAAATCGACCGATGATTACGAGCAAGGTGTTCCAACGGTGTGGAATGCTTGTTTCACTCATCGCTGGAATATCGGGGCGTCCAAAGCGCTGGCGACTCAAACTGATCCAAAGACCCTACTGCCCCGCTATCTTCTTCTCGACCGAAAGAACGAACCGACCGGAGGTGGCTATTTCGAAAAGCGGCTTTTTGACTATGGCACTCAGAACTTCGAACAGGAATCAATCGATCGCTATTACACGTACGCTCA
>JAAEMV010000761.1 GCA_024225195.1 Planctomycetaceae bacterium
ACAACTGGGATACCTGCAGAAGTCCATCGATTTCGATATCAATTTCCTCCCGGCCTACCAGGCACTGGTTCGACAATTCAAAATTCAAATGGAGGAGGACCCGGATAAGGCAGATGCACTAGAGGAACTCCTGCGAGATAACTTAGCTTCCGGTAAAAATACGGCTCTAGCTCACTTTGCCATGAGTAACGTCAAGTCAAAGAAGGGTGATAAAGCGAGGGCCGCATTCCACAGTGAAAAGGCTTACGAACTCGATCCTCGTTTCGGTGTCGTTGCCAATAACCTCGCCTGGTTTCTAGTAAACGATACCGAAAATCCGGACCTAGACCGAGCCTTCGAATTATCCAGCGAAGTGGTGAAGCGGTTTCCAAACAATCCCGCCATGCTAGATACCCACGCCACTGTGCTTATGAAACAAGAAAAGTACGACGAGGCACTGGTGCACTTTGAAAAAGCACTCGCCACCATTCGCGATAAAAAAATCGTGCATACGAAACTGGCTTTCGTTTACGAAAAACTGGGAATGGATGACATGAAAGAAGTCCACTTGAGAAAAGCGGCACAATTCGAATCGGCAAAATAATTCCTCGCTAGGCACGCTCGCCTAACGTTCTCTTAGTTCTAGTAAGCAAGCGAGCCGCTCCCAGAATCAGGTGACAAGCATCGGGCGGCGCTACCGCCTAAACGAAGATGCCTACCGGCTTAGC
>JAAEMV010000762.1 GCA_024225195.1 Planctomycetaceae bacterium
GACGTTCAAAGTGCAACTGGCGATTTCGCTGTTGATTCGGCATCCATGGTTACCTTCTACGACTTCTACTTCGATGGCACTGGAACCCCTCAGCTTCCAACCGATCTATGGTCGACTGACACTTTCAGCTTCGAGATGTCGTCCGTTAGCGTTGACTTCCAGAGCGATGCTGCGTTGGTTCTCACCGGTTCGGGTGTTGTCAGTGGAACCGGTTATGATGACACCAATGGTACTTGGTCGTTAACAGCCAATAATGCTGGTTCAACCTTCTCGTTCAGTGCGAGCACAGAAACAGTGCCAGAACCGGCCACGATCGTTGTCTGGTCACTTCTGGCTGGAATCGCTTCGATCGTCGCTGTTCGACGTCGTAAGAAGTAGTGCTTCTCAGGGATGCCCCTGAAATCGATAATCAGATGGCTGTCCAGCATCACTTGGCTGGGCAGCTTTTTTTTTATTAAGCTTCCAAGCTGCGAAACAGCCAAACGTTTCGCCTTACGTCTTTCTCAGGCAATTCCAGTTCGCAAGAAGTTAACTAGGCGAAACAAGACATAGCGAGAGGTGCACAAAAAATCGTTTGGATCACCCTAACCCATGGATTGGCTTCGGCACGATTCGTTTCCCAGCCCGAGATCAATCACCTTCAACCAATTCATGTAAAAAATCGCTATCAATTGCGAGGAATTCAGGCAGTCCCGAAGCAACTCCCGAAAAATCAGTCAACAAAGGGTTGAACCGACCTGGCAGCCTAGGCAGTATAGGTAATACAGACAGCACGCATTACCTCCTTAGAGCCACACCCTTGTTTCGATTAATCCCACAAGTTGTCCTTGTATTTCTGGCTGTACTGGCAGCCGATTCGAGCGCCAGTCTTGTGCTTGAACACCCGGACCAGTTCTCCTTGGAAATTCAGGAGAACACTGAGGCGACAAGTAACAGCGCACCAAGGTCAGACTCGACCGTCGAGGCACAGGATCCGAGACCGGATTTGATTGGCGGCCCGGGCGGCGTGGCGGATAGCTCGGAAGGCTTTCATTCCGGCGGTTCCAATTTTCCTCCGGGAGATCAGTCTCCGCATCCGGAGATGGTCCCCACTCTCTCTTCATCTCGCGATTTGGGCGAGTTTTGCGTAGCTATTCCTCCCAGCCCAATCGACACCCTACTTCGACCTCCGCAGTCAGCATCGTCTCTTATTGCTTGTTGAGATAGATCTGATTTGTTTTGAGTTTTTTGAAAATAAAGGTATCTAAAATGAAACGTTTTGCTTTAGCCATTGTCGCCGTCGCTTTGATCAGCACTGCGGCTAACGCCTCCTTCATTACCGGTGCAATTTCAGTGGACGCCGGTGCAGGATCAATCCTCACTCCAGTTGA
>JAAEMV010000763.1 GCA_024225195.1 Planctomycetaceae bacterium
ACCAGGCGAAAAATTTCATCTCGGCATCAAGGCAGAAGACAAATGGGGTAATCCCACCGCGCAGGCTAATGCAAAATTACGCTTTGAATCATCCATGCCCGTGAAAGGCTTGCCGGCGGAACTGGATTACTCCCCTGAAGACCGAGCGATGATTTTGGAGAACCTGACGATTGATGAGGAAGGTACGCTTTGGATCAAGGCCTTTATTAATGACAAGCAGGTAGCAATTGCAGGCCCTTTGATAATCAAGAAGGGGGAAGTGGCTGGCTTCTGGGGTGATTTGCACGGTCAAACAGGTGAAACCATCGGTACCAACACAATCGAAAGTTATTTCGATTTTGCCCGCAACAAGGCATTTCTCGATGTGACCAGCCATCAGGCAAACGATTTCCAGATTACTGCTGAATTCTGGAAATATTTGAACAAGCAAACCGCCATATATGATGAACCGGGCAGGTTTACTGTATTTCCCGGTTATGAATGGTCCGGCAACACAGCAGTTGGTGGAGATCACAACGTTTTTTTTCGTAACGAGGGACACGCCATTCGAAGATGTTCGCACGCCTTG
>JAAEMV010000764.1 GCA_024225195.1 Planctomycetaceae bacterium
ATCCCGGCATCATTGGCTCGCGCACGGTAGAAAAGTTCAAAGTCACAAGAGCGTTGGATAACCATGGGTTTTGAGAGTAGAGATTATAACCGAGATTATCAAGAACCACGGGGTGGAGTGCCGGGGTTTCAGTTTGGCCAACAGTCTGTTGTCACCAGTCTCGTTGTTGCCAACGTAGTTGTCTGGGTTGTCAGTATGTTTACTCAGGGGCCTTCTGCGGAGGTGGAAGGTGGGATACCTGCTCTCGATAGGTGGTTGAGTTTAAGTACAGATCGTTTGTATTTCCTCTGGTCTTACATCACTTACGGGTT
This sequence comes from Planctomycetaceae bacterium, assembly GCA_024225195.1. Lineage (GTDB taxonomy): Bacteria > Planctomycetota > Planctomycetia > Pirellulales > Pirellulaceae > Mariniblastus. The sequence goes on from JAAEMV010000764.1 coordinate 312, forward strand.
CGTCCATGCCCCAATTGGCAGTCGTGAAGGCATTTGGCACATCGCCGGCAACATGATTACGCTTTGGTTTTTGGGGCGGCCAGTGGAGCAGCGCCTAGGACGAAATGAATTCACGAAGTTCTATTTTGCCTCCATTCTCGTTTCGGGGCTGGGTTGGCTCCTGATGTACCTGGCGTTTGATAGCGGCGTCGCGTCGTTGATGGGCGCCTCTGGTGCGGTTTCAGCAGTTGTGGTGCTGTTTATCTTCATGTACCCGCGCGAGACCATATTATTGATGGGAATCTTGCCGATGCCGGCTTGGGTGCTTGGTGTATTGCTGTTGGGAGGGAATTTATTGACCGCTTTGAATCCAGCAAGTGCCATCGCCTGGGAAGCTCACTTTGTCGGCGCGGCTTTTGGGTATCTCTATTTCAAACTCCAGTGGAGTTTTGCCAGATTTCATTGGGACGGATTCTCCAAATGGAAGCGTTCGCGGACGAAGCTGAAGCTGCACGATCCCGATACGATCGATCAGAAGCTTCAGCTTGATGCCGATAAAATTTTGGCCAAGATAAGCGAACAGGGTGAGGAAAGCCTTACCGGGCGCGAACGTAAATTATTAAAGAAATACAGCGAGCGAATTCGTAAAAATCGAAATCCCTAGTCGTTACGAATTTAATTAATAAAACTACCACTTCCTCTGTCCAAATTTCTTGTGCGCGGGAGTGATCGGCTGTGGATGACATTGCTTTGCCGAAGCTAACAAATCCCCCCCCGGAATGTTGGGTGTTTCACGTTCGTTGTCCATGGACGGGGTTGACCGTTTTTGTTGGACTGAAGTTAAGGCTATCAAACTCATACGATTTGAGTTGAAATCCGTTCAAGCTGTCCACTATTTATGCTATCGAGTGGTCTTTGATTGCTCTTAGGTATTTGATTCTGCTTCTCTTAGGTTTTAAACTGGGAGCAGAAGTTACAGGGAAGTTGGGTTTGAATTTTTTTTCGCGAGGCCCGTGACCCTTTTCGGAACATTAGTTGTGTGGTAGCGCGGCCTGTATGAAAAGATGATGGGCGAGCGGTTGATGCGGATACAGATGAATTTAACCCGAGGTAGAGCCTTGTTTTCGAGAGCGAGTAAAATGCGATCCGGAGTTCACTGGTTGGTTTCACTGACAATTGGTTTAGGGGTTGTGTGCGGTTGGGGGGTGTTGCCTGGTCACGCCCAAGAAGACGGAGATGTAAAATTAACTCCGGCCCAAATAAAGGCGATTGAGTTTTACAATGTGAAGGTCAAGCCTATCCTTGAACAGAATTGTTTCGAGTGTCACGCGGATGATCCAGAGGACCTTGGAGGGTCGTTGGCGCTGACGTCGAAAGCCTCGATTTTAAGAGGGGGTGACTCTGGGCCTGCCGTGAATGCGGACGATCCTTCGGAGAGCTTGATTCTTAAGGTGATTCACTATCAGCTCTACGAGATGCCTCCCAGTGGGAAACTGGCTGATGAGAAGATCAATGTGCTCACGCAATGGGTGAAGATGGGATTGCCATTTGACCCAAAGGACGAGAGGGATCTGACGGCGAATTTGGAGTCTTCCGTCCCGCAGGTGAACGCTGAGTCAAAAAAATGGTGGTCGTTTCTTCCAGTGGTTGATCCCAAGGTCCCAGTCGTCAACGATAAGATTTGGCCGAACAACGAAATTGATAATTTTGTATTGGCTAAGTTGGAGTCAGCGAGTCTCGCTCCGGCGTCACCAGCGACTCGGCGGGCTTTGGTGAGACGCGTGTATTACGATTTGTTGGGTTTGCCTCCCACGCCTGCTCAGGTGGAAGCATTTGCGAACAACGAAGACCCGCAAGCCTATCCACAACTAGTTGAGGAATTATTGGCTTCACCGCATTACGGAGAAAAATGGGGCCGGCATTGGCTTGATCTTGTGCGGTATGCGGAAACAAATAGTTTTGAGCGAGATGGAGCGAAACCGTTTGTCTGGCGGTACCGTGACTATGTGATTCGATCGTTTAACGAAGACAAACCCTACGATCAATTTTTGCTCGAGCAGCTTGCTGGTGATGAAATAGAAAACCCAACTCAGTCGTCGATCGCGGCAACGGGTTACTTTCGGTTGGGCCAGTGGGATGATGAACCGGTCGATCGCTTAAAGGCTAAGTATGATGACCTTGACGATATTGTTGCCACGACTTCGCAGACGATGCTGGGTTTGACTGTCAATTGTGCGAGGTGCCACGATCACAAGATCGATCCCATTCCACAGGCGGATTACTACAAGATGGTTTCGTTTTTCGAAAACATCCGTCACTACGGAGTGCGAGGTCACGATTCTGTTTTGGATGCTTCAGTGCGGATTGTGCCGGGCGAGGCGACCGAAGAAATGACGGCCAATTACGAACGGGAAATGAAGAAAGTTGATGAGAAATTAGAGGCAATTGCCGCACTGGCAAAGCCCGATTTTGAATCGGTTGAACACGAGGATTTCCAGTTCGAGATGAACAAGCTTCCCATCTTGAAAAAAAGGATTGGCAAGCAAATCACGAAAAAGCAATTCAACGAGTTTCGCGACTTGTTGAGGAATCGCGGGAACCTGCTCAAAAACCCACCGGGGTCTGTCAATATCTTGTCGGTCAAAGAATCCGGCACAAAGGCTTTGCCTAGTTTTGTGAGGATTCGCGGTAATCCAAACGTAAAAGGAGCTGCGATTGAACCTGGGTTTATCTCGGTACTGTCACCGCCACCGCCGGAAATTACGTTGCCAGAACATGGGAATAGCACCGGGCGGCGTTTAGCATTCGCGAAGTGGTTGACGGGTGGCGAGAATCCACTGACCGCACGCGTGATGGCCAATCGCATTTGGCAGTATCATTTTGGTAGAGGGATCGTCAGGACAAGCAGTGATTTTGGATTTCAGGGGTCGAAACCGACTCATCCTCAGTTGTTGGATTGGTTGGCAACGGAATTTGTGAATCAGGGCTGGAGCATGAAAGCAATGCATCGCCTAATTTTAATGTCCAAGACTTATCAAATGTCTAGCCAGTTCAGTGCTGAGGGTTTTGAAAAAGATCCAGGGAATGATTTATTGTGGCGATTTAACTTGCGACGTCTGACGGCCGAGGAAATTCGTGACTCGATCCTGGCGGTCTCTGGAGAGTTAAATTTAGAAAAAATGTACGGGCCAAGCATTTATCCCGTAATGCCCCGCGAAGTCTTAGCCGGTCAGTCGCGGCCGGGCTCCGGGTGGGGTAACTCGAGTGATGAAGACCGCCGAAGACGAAGCGTTTACGTCCACATTAAGCGTTCGCTTGGATTGCCGATTCTTACTACAAATGATTCGGCACCGACCGACAGTACGTGTCCTGTGCGTTTCATCACGACGCAACCAACGCAGGCACTGGGGATGATGAATAGTGATTTCACGAATCAGCAGGCGGCGAAGTTTGCGGCTGCGATTGAAAAAGAATTTCCTGGAAAGCGGGAGGCTCAAGTGGAGTCGATTCTTCAGAAAGTCACTCAGCGACCACCGACTGAAAAGGAAATACAGCAGGGTGTCGATTTGATTCAGTCATGGATTGATCATGAAGACACCTCGCCCCAGCAAGCCTTGCAGTATTACTGTTTGTTAGCGATCAACCTGAATGAATTTGCGTACATTGATTGATCTAAATGAAAATTAGACGTTGGCGAAATTTGAACGTCGAAATTAAAGCGGCAGAATTTAAACGCAGACAGCGGATTGCCTCCTACGGAATGAAACAATGAATCGAAATTTTTGCGGAAAAACACGACGTGAGTTTATGTGGCAAGCGGGGGGTGGATTTGCCGGTTTGGCTTTGTCTGGATTGTTAGATCGTAACTTCCTGGCCGCTCAGGACGTTCGAGCCGATGGGACCGATTGGGTGAATCCCTTAGCGGCAAAAAAACCGCATTTTGCTCCCAAAGCAAAATCGGTAATTTTTCTCTTCATGTACGGTGGTCCAAGCCATATCGATACTTTCGATTACAAGCCAAAGATGTACGGCATGGATGGCAAAACAATCGAAGTCAAAACGTTCGGTCGCGGGGGGCACCGTAATCAAGGTCGAGTTGTCGAGCCTCGATGGAAATTTAAACAGTACGGGGAATGCGGCAAGTGGGTCTCAGATTTATTTCCCAATGTTGGGAAGTGTGTGGATGACATCGCGTTTGTTCATAGCATGACCGCTGATTCGCCCATTCACGGCTCGGCGATGCTGCAAATGAATTCCGGAAAAATACAGAGCGGTAATCCCTGTCTTGGATCGTGGGTTAACTATGGTTTGGGAAGTGAGAATGAAAATCTTCCTGGGTTTGTGGTGATGCTTGACGACAAGGGTGGTCCGATTAGTGGGCCGACCAACTGGACCAGTGGTTACATGCCGGCGACCTATCAAGGTTGTGTTGTGCGAAGCGAAGGGACACCTATCTTAGACCTCAAGCGTCCTGAGCGGATGACCGACGGAGCCCAGCGAAAGCTCTTAGATTCTTTGTTGAAACAAAATGAGAGCCATGAATCATCTCGGGCGGGGAACAGTGAATTGGCCGCTCGGATTGCGAGTTACGAATTAGCTTACAAAATGCAAAGTACTGCACCGGAGGCAGTGGATTTGGCGACCGAGACTCAGTCTACTCTCGACGACTATGGGGTTGGGAAAGAGCCGACTAATTACTTTGGTCGCCAGTGCGTGATGGCCAGGCGGTTGGTCGAGCGTGGTGTTCGTTTTGTACAGGTGTACTCAGGTGGTGCCCATAATGACGACAATTGGGACGCTCATGGCGATCTCGAGGTCAATCATAACTTGCACGCTGCCGAAACGGATCAGCCTATCGCGGCTCTTTTAAAGGACCTCAAAGACCGGGGACTGCTGGACGAAACGCTCGTCGTGTGGGGCGGTGAATTTGGACGTCAACCGACCGCAGAGTATGCCAAAGGTTCAGGCCGTGATCACAATGCCTATGGATTTACAATGTGGATGGCCGGTGGCGGGATCAAGGGCGGCGTCAGTCTTGGCAAGACGGATGAACTTGGTGCAACTGCGGTCGAGGATCGAATGCATGTCAAGCGAATCCATGCGACCATCCTTCATCAACTCGGGCTCGATCCCAATGCACTCGCCTATTTCTATGGCGGACTCGATCAACGGCTCGTTGGCGTTCAGGATACCGAGCCAATTCGAGAATTGATGACATAAGACGCTCGCTCGTCTGTTTAGCTATCAAGTGATTCTTTTCCAGCAGCTACCATTAGAACGCTGGCTGGAATTTTTCTGGATGGCAAAAAATTCTACTTCCCGCGGGCTGCGAATCGGTTATCATTCAGCACGCAAAACAGCCGCGACTGAACTCCATTGCATTGGACGCTGATTGCATGGATTACATCTGTGAATTACCGCAGACGGTCTAGGCGGCTTTGCTAGGTAAGTGTCTGGTTCTGTGTGGCTGTTCTCACGATTGGCGATTAGGTTAGCCGTCGTACCTTGAATCAAGTGGACGCGCGTCATGTCAAATACAAGAATGATCGATTTGAGGAAATTGAGGAAATCGGCTCTTGAATTATCTAACTCGCAATCGGGCGTGGCGATTGGATGGGCCATGAGTCGTTTGTTCAGCAGCCGAGAGTTACAAGAAAACGTGATTAATGCGCCCGAAGATGCGCCTCGAGTACTGAATCTCAATCCTGCTGATTGGGATGAGTTACTCTTGCACGAGGCTGCTGAACCGGGGCAGGTCCATGCGGTGCGGCAGCAGAAACGCTGGCATGAGCTGAAGCGTCTGTTGCCGTTGACGCTTAACAAGCTTGAGAAACGAGCAGAAGTCGCTTTCCATGCATTCGTGCTCCATGATAGCGACGAAAGTTCCCGCTGCGCGACGCAAGATGCCATGTGTTTTTTGGAGTTTCTAAAGCACAATGATTGGATCGAGACGGATTCGATCGAATTGAAGCGAATTAGGCGGCTTTCTAGAGCTGCCTGACAGACGATAGGGTCTGAGAATAGCGTACGAAAGCGTCGTTTTCCGATTCAAATTTCCAATGCGGTCGCTCAAAAAGACGATTGTTTTGCCGCGGCATTCCTTGGGTTTCTCCAGTTCTTCCATGTGAATCCGCCTTGTCGTACTTAAGCAGTTTCTGTAACTAGCAATTGGAGAAATCCGCCCCGAGCTTTCAACGAAGAGATCGAGAGTGGGGGTTTGCGAGTGCAATTGAATGAAACTGGAGTGAGATGAGTCGGCGTGTTTACTTTTTAATTCTGACGCTTTTGGTTTGCGTGGGCGGTTGCGCTGAATGGGAAGCTCCGGAGATGCCGGCGCGGTCGATTTTTCCAGAATCGAGAATCGCTCCGGATGCGGTTGGAATGGAAGTAGCACTGGCTCAGTTAGATACGCAGCAAAAGGATGATTTCGAAGTATTTTGGAATCAACTAGATCAACAGGCTTTGCCGTTGGAATTGCGAAAGCGATTAGATCAGAACGGTTTACGCGCCGCAGTGATGGCTTCCGCACCACCGTCAATTCTTCATGAGTTGATCGATCCTCCTCCCATCTTGCCTGATAAATTGAGCAATTTGGAGATGCAGCTTTATTTGAAAGGGCTTTTGAGGAAGAAGCAACGAATGATTACCCATGACCGAATTTCAAATCGGGAGGGTGAGCTTTATTCGGTTCCTGTTTCTGACATCCATTCCCAGATTAATTGGAACATTCGGAATGGCGACATGGAGACCCCCGGGGCGGGAGCGGCTGTTCGTGGTGGAGTTAATATTACGACGTTTCCTCAGGGGGACGGAACGGTCAAACTGTTAATCGAGTTTGAAATCCACCATGGAAAATCTCGTCCGCAAATTGCTGAGCGATCTTTTTTCAAAGAAAATCGGCAAGCGATCTATCGCATCGAAGACTTGAAGTTTGAAGTTGTTTTGATGTCGGGAGAGTCGCTTGTTCTGGCTCCTACTGCAGATGTCGCGGATTTGGGAAAGCTATTTTTTGGATCGGCTCAATCTGAAGCTGATCAACCGGATTCCATCCCCAGCGATTCGCCGGCCGCCTCGCATCGGTTGCTTTTGGTTCGAATTGTGCAGACGCAAATGGATGACCTATTCAACGACTCCCGCTTTGTAGAAAAGTTAACGACGGCCTTTGCCGAGTGATTCATCGATTGAATGGATCGTCTAATTTTTCGGGCTTGTCTTCAGCTTAGGTAGAAACGGTTATTTCGAGCGAGCCTCTAATTGCCTGATGTTGGATGGTTGATCTCCGGATATTTAACGATTTTTCGAAGGCTTTCCTTGGGTTACTGCGGGGCGTCTCAGAGAGCCATAAGCGTCGTTTAAGGTGTCGTTTTTTTGCTTACGAATTCTAACGCACCTTTAATCGGGCTTGATGTTTTCAATTCTCCGCTTGCAAGTCTAACGCAGGCTTCGTGGTCGTTTTGCGCAGGTCATACATTCCGAACAACCTAGTGAAAAGTCTTGGTTAGAAGGTGGGCAGCCATTGAGTTTGATCCAGTTGAGCCCGATAATGCGAGAGATAAAAGAAAAACGAGTTGGCTTCTCACCATTCCATGGGCGTCATGTATTGGCTTCACAGGGCGAAGTTAACGTTTCAACAAGAAAAAGCGGAGAACAATTCATGCCATTGGTACCACTAAGAGTCATCCTTGATCATGCAGCGGAAAACGATTACGGCGTTGCCGCATTTAACGTCAACAACATGGAGCAGATCCAGGCGATCATGGAAGCTGCGAACGAAACAGATTCGCCTGTAATCGTTCAGGCATCGCGAGGAGCGAGATCTTATTCGCAAGATAACTATCTGCGGCACCTAATGCTTGCTGCAGCTGAGCTTTATCCTCACATTCCAATCGTGATGCACCAGGATCATGGCAACAGTGTAGAGACCTGCATGAGCGCCATCGAGAATGGTTTTACTTCGGTCATGATGGATGGTTCTCTCGAAGAAGACGGGAAGACACCGGCAGATTATGATTACAACGTTCGCGTGACGGCAGAGGTCGTGAAGCAGGCTCACGCCAAGGGTGTTTCCGTCGAAGGTGAGTTGGGTTGCCTCGGATCTCTTGAATCAGGAGAAGGAGAGCAGGAAGACGGACACGGCGCTGTGGGAACGCTGACCAAAGAGCAGCTATTGACTGACCCCGAAGAAGCGGAACGATTCGTTGCTGAGACTGGGTGTGATGCACTGGCTGTTGCGATTGGCACGAGCCACGGTGCTTACAAGTTCACCCGTAAGCCAGATGGAGAAGTATTGGCAATGGATCGCATTGTCGAAATTCACAAGCGTTTGCCGAATTGCCATCTCGTGATGCACGGAAGCAGCAGTGTGCCACAAGAGTTGCAGGACATTATCAATGAGTTCGGTGGAAATATCCGTCAAACTTGGGGAGTTCCTGTCGAAGAAATTCAGCG
>JAAEMV010000765.1 GCA_024225195.1 Planctomycetaceae bacterium
CACCTCACGAAAAAGGGGCTGGGCAGCTCGCTCTAAAAACAGATCACCCTGCAACCACTTCGTCAGCTCCCAACTTCCAGCCTTCTGCTCAAATTGAAAATCCTGATGCCCCTTCATCCCCCAAACGGAACCAGATGACCTTCCACGGCCTTCGACTTTGCTGTGAATAGTGAATAAGTTTTCACTTTCGAAGCTGCCGGAGAGAACGCCAAACTTCATCGTCTCCCACTTAATACCAAGAACATCCAACGGCTTCCAGGGATACGCAACGTCGAGGGAGACCTCTTGTTCAATCGGCCACTCGGCTTTTTCAAGAAAATCAGGGTACTTCTCGTTCCTAGTAAACAGCTTTTCGGCATCGGTTGCTGAAAGGCCTCGTACTGCAACCATCTCGCCAAGTTCTGGCGGGTTCGCCTCGGCACCGACCGTCCGTTGTTCAACCCACAACGCGATACGTTTCAGTTGCGGCGTAAGATCTAAGATTAAGTCCTCACTGGCAATTAAGCCTGTGACATTTTGCTCGACCTCTGTTTTCAACTTTGCGCCGCCACCTTCAACATCGCTACTCTTTTTGCACGAAACGCAGCTTACTAAACAGACTGTCAGCAGGACGCAAAATGCCATCAGCCTGAAAGCCGAGCCCTCATGGTATTTGAAGATTCCTTCGACAGATTTTGAGTCAGAACGCATTCGATACCTTATTACTGCACATCTTTCTTCCCCTAACACTTTTCGGCCAGCACCTCAGCAAATTGTCAAATGTGTATCCACAACAACCGTGCCGTAGCGTATTGGCGTCAGTCCCAACCTGTTTTACCAACGAGAAACAAACACTGTTCAATTTTAACTCTACCACTGGATCAGGGGAAGTTTTCCACCTATCGTGTATTGTGCTTTCACCATTGAAATTAGGTATGCAAAATGAACAAGTGCCCGATCCGTTATTACCCGACCACCTTTGGTACGACGCAAACTACACCGATGGTTCAGACCATCTTCACCGTCTTGACTATTTTATTGCTCGCAACGCCTGTTGGTGCTCAAAACGTCGACGTCTGGCTTGGTACCGCCAAAACCGGGATCTACCACTCGACGCTCGATGTCGCAAACGGCAAGCTTTCGGAACCGACATTAGTCAGCGAAATAAGTGGTGCTGGGTTTCTAGCGATGCATCCTAACGGGCGGATTCTCTATTCGACGAACCGTGAAAACGGAGGGGGTGTCACTGCATTTTCAATTATCGACAAATCCCCGAATAAAAGTGCCAGACTCGAACAACTACAATCAATCGCGACCGGAGACGGAGGTGCTGCCTGTGTTGCAGTTGACAAGCTTGGCAAAGTATTAATGTCAGCCCAATATGGAGGCGGATCAACCTCAACTTACCAATTGAAACCAAACGGTGACCTTCTTGCACTAGCCGCCAACATTGAGCACGGCAAAGGATCCGGAGTGAATGCGAAGCGTCAGGCGACGGCCCACCCTCACTGGGTCGGCACAAGCCCCGACAATCAATTCCTTTTAGTCCCAGACCTTGGTACCGATCAAGTCTTTCAATACCAACTGAACACAGAGACCGGCGACATCAGTCTAAAATCAAAAATCCCAGTTCCGCCTGGTTCCGGCCCGAGACATATGAAATTCCACCCATCGGGCGAGTATGCCTTTGTACTCAATGAACTCACGCTCACAATCAGCGTTTTTCGCTACGATCAAACCAACGGCACGTTTCAAGAAATTCAAAATATCGAAACACTGCCGTTAGAGCTAAAAGATCGACACCTGAACTCGGCTGCTGAAATCCGAGTCCATCCCAGTGGAAAATTCGTTTACTCTTCGAACCGAGGGCACGACTCGATATCAGTTTTTAAATTCTCTTCAGATAATAACAAACTTGAATTGGTAGAACGCGAATCGGTGCGAGGTGCCTGGCCACGAAATTTCAACATTGACCCGTCGGGGAAATGGCTTCTGGCAGCCGGTAGACATTCAAACACGCTTGCAGTCTTTGAAATTGACCAGGACTCGGGGGAACTGACCTACGCCAGACAAATTGTTAACGTTCCAGCCCCCATTTGTGTCTTGTTTCAAAATGAATGACCAGCTGCCCATAACCGCTTCTCCGCCTACGCGGCTCTAACTTGCTTAACCTCGGCATTTACCGGCTTTAGAGCTGTCGAAATCCAGCGGGCTGTATGATTCAAGGTTGAGCATTTCGATTCAATCAACTATCCTTACCCGCTGAAAACGCGTGAATAAATTCAATTAACCTGTGAATCCTACGTGCATCTCGCAGTCGTTTTCTGGCGTTCCCTCTTTGCCCTTTGACCAATTTCTTTGTCGCTGCACTTGTTCCATGGCTGTACTCTTTCAAATCCGAAACGCTCACTTGAGCTATGGCGACCAAGTTTTATTAGACAACGCGGAGGCAACGATCACCGACGAGGCTAAAGTTGGTTTTGTTGGACGAAATGGCGCTGGCAAATCGACGCTACTTCGCGTGCTTATGGGGGAAGAGGAATTGGATGCCGGGGAAGTCATTCGACACCCTAATCTGCGAATTGGCTACCTTCGACAACACGATCCCTTCGCACCCGAAGAATCGGCTCTTGATTTTTTAATGCGTGACAGTGAGCAACCCGATTGGAAATGCGGAGAGATAGCAGGGCAATTCGAGATCAAAGGGGATTACTTACACGGCCCCGTCAAATCGCTTTCTGGAGGTTGGCAGACGAGAGTTAAACTCGCCGCTCTGTTACTTCACGAACCCAACCTCTTAATTCTCGACGAGCCGACTAACTTTCTCGACCTGAGAACCCAGATTCTTCTTGAACATTTTTTGATTTCATTTCGCCAAGCCTGCTTGATTGTTTCGCACGATCGGACATTTCTAAAGTCGACTTGTGACCACACACTTGACCTGACCCGTGGCACCCTCACGATGTACCCCGGTAAGATCGCAAAATTTTTAGAGTATCAAGCAGAAAGACGCGAACAGGCGATTCGGGAAAATGCCTCGACCGCCACCAAACAGCGTCAACTCGAAAAGTTCATCGCCAAAAACAAAGCTGGAGCAAACACAGCAAGCCAAGCGAGATCTAAACAGAAACAACTCGAGAGATTAAAACTTAACGAAATTGCTTCGGACGAAAAGACAGCTCACATCCGTGCGCCTCTGGTAAACCCCAAACAAGGTGCCGCAGTTCGCTGTGAAGATCTTGCCATCGGCTATCCGGATCATCGCGTCTCGGAAAACATTAACCTCGAAATTGAACACCAACAACGAGCGGCAATTGTCGGCGACAACGGACAAGGAAAAACAACGTTGCTCCGAACTCTTGTTGGTTCACTTGATCCGCTCGACGGCCGAGCCCGCTGGGGGCACAACTGCTCCATCGGAACCTACGCTCAGCATGTGTACACAACGCTTCCTCCGGAAGACACTGTTCTTGAATACCTCGAACAACAGGCATTGCACGGAACGACAGACCAACAAATCTTAGCAGTAGCAGGCTCACTGCTGTTCCATGACGATCATGTTCACAAAAAAATCAAAGTTCTTTCCGGAGGTGAAAGAGCTCGCTTATGCATGGCTGGGCTGCTACTGGGTGATTACAACATTCTCGTGCTTGACGAACCCGGCAACCACCTTGATGTTGAAACCGTTGAGTCCCTTGCCGAAGCGCTGCTGGCCTACAAGGGAACAGTAATTTTCACCGCTCACGACCGGCACTTCGTAAATCGAATTGCCACGGCAATCATTGAAGTTCGCGATGGCACTGTGAAAAATTATGTTGGCGACTATGATTCCTATGTCTACCGCATCAACAAAGAAATCGAAGCGGGAGACAGGGACTCAAACGGTCGCGGCGCCAGCCGAACTCCCGATGACAAACTGGGGGATTCAAGCCAACCGCTCTCCCAAAACAAACGGCGTGAATTCAAGAAAAAAATCAAATCGATCGAGAGAAAAATTGCGAAGCTCGACGAAGAACGAAAATCTCTGAACGAAGCCATGCTATCGGTTACCGACCCTGAAGAAGCGATGCAAATTCATGAAAAAATAGAGTCCGTGACAAAAGAGCTAACCGAGGCAGAAGAAGAATGGCTGGAGCTGAATTAGCAACTCGGATAAACACAAAGCCGGTTTTAAATGGCTTTGCAACTTCATTTCAAAAAACAAAACACCCAAAACTTAAACACTGAGGATCTCAAGATGGATCTACTAGAAATCGTTTCGCTTGTTTCTCGCTGGCTGCACGTCATTCCTGCGATTGCTTTAGTCGGCGGCACATTGTTCCTGCGACTCTCGTACGTCCCCGCCACTCAAGAATGCGACGCATCGGCGGAACTGCGTGAGGCAGTTCGAAAAAAATGGGCGAAGATCGTAATGATTTCGATTGCGCTCTTGCTCATAAGTGGACTGTACAACTCGGCTGTGAAATCAATCGGCTACGAACTATCCCCTCTATACAACGGCCTACTCGGAATCAAAATCCTACTTGGATTTGCAATCTTTTACCTGGCTTCGGTATTGTCAGGCAGAAGCGATAAGGCGAAAGCGTTTCGAGAGCGAGAGTTACACTGGCTTAACATTCTTTGCATCCTGATGATCGTCACTGTGATGATTGCGAGCTATATGAAAATGAGCTCAAGTTCATTTCCAAAGAAGGACAAGACTGCGACTACTGCCCAGAAGATAGCAATTGAACAGTTGCAATTGGAACAAATTTAGAAACTTTAAAATCGCCGCAATAAGGCGAAACTTCGGCTTTAGTACGACTCACAGCGAACGCCAGACCCTTCGGCCCAGCAACGCGGATCCTAAAACTTAAAACTACTCCCCAGAAATTACGACTAACGTAATTTCCAAAGCTTTCACAGGCACTCATCCCAACTTGGTTGCCTCGTGATTTGCGTTGATTGTTTTAAAACGATTATTCAAGTTTTCGAGTATTATTGCTCGACGGGCAAACCAAATGACGAGTTGAATCGAAATAATCGATACGGCAAATTTCGGCTCTGGCAGCATACGACCTGCAAAACTTGTGAAATCAGCTATAATTGGGACGGTAGAACCAAAGTGGAATGGGATGGTTTTCATGCTCAGATCACACGTGTTCACTGTAGTCATGACACCGCGTCAAAAACGCAAACGTCATTGATTGACTGCCTTTCAATCTGTATTCGGTGCGGCATAAAAACCTGCTGCTTTTTGAATGACTGAAGCAACAATTTCGTCTGTAGAACCCAACCTTGTTCTGCCCCTTTTTGGTGCCAAAGACCAACATCTCCGTCGTTTGCGGGAAAAATTTAACGTCACCATTACCCACCGGAATGGGCAAGTTAAAATTACGGGTGAAAAAAAAGAGCAGGTTGCTCAGGCGACTGACGCAATCGAGCAGTTGACCGAGATTGTTCGATCCAAAGGCAACTTTAGCCCTGCTGTATTCGATGAGACGATCGCCCGGGTAACGGGTGAGTCAGCACCTCGAAAAGCGATTGAAGCGATTCAGACGTTACAGGTAGGTAAAGAAATTCGCCCGCGAACTCCGGGACAGGCGGCTTATGTCGACTCCATGAGAAACAACGATCTGGTCTTTGCCGTCGGCCCAGCGGGGTCAGGGAAGACCTATCTAGCCGTAGCGATGGCTGTCGAAGCATTGAAAAACCAAAAAGTCCGGAAACTTGTTTTAGTCCGCCCCGCGGTCGAAGCAGGGGAGAGCCTTGGTTTTTTACCAGGCGACCTTCAGGCAAAAATAAACCCCTACTTACGGCCACTACTCGACGCAATTCATGAGATGATCGGTTATGATCAGGTGCAACAACTCATCCAAAGTGATGTAATTGAGGTCTGTCCACTAGCTTACATGCGCGGGCGAACGCTTAATGAATCATTCATCATTCTTGACGAAGCGCAAAACACAACGACTGCTCAGATGAAAATGTTCTTGACTCGAATGGGCAACGCATCGAAAATTGTGGTCTCAGGTGACCAAACTCAAATTGACCTTCCCCCAAAAACACAAAGCGGCCTCGTCGATGCACTGCAACGACTCAAACAAATACAAGGCGTCGGAATCTCGCACCTAACTTCGAAAGACATTGTCAGGCACCGGTTAGTTACCGATATCGTACAAGCGTACGACGGAAAACCTAACCAATCACGATCTTCCTAGCACTTCCAAAACTGCTCGATCAATCAACGGCATTTTAGTTTCACCCAGTACCGTGATTCTCAAGCACCCCCAATCGAAAGTCATGTAGTACGATGTCCAATGCTTCATCAAACCGTAATCGGTGGATGACCCCCGCACCTAAGACACCCTTCTTCAAAGCCGCTGATTTTTTGCAGCGGTCAGACGTGTGGTCACGGATTGGGTTGTGCGCCCTGACCACCGGCATCCTGTACTTTGTCATGTTTGGTTGGGAACCCCCGTTTCCCTATCGGATTCGCCAGGCTCCGCTCAGAGACATGCATGCCAACACACTCTTTGAAGACCAGGACCCCAAAGCGACTTTCGAAAAACGAGAGCGCACGAAACGAAACTTCAAGAACTATTACGAGAACGACGCCCAAAAAATCGAGATCATTCGAGAAGAGTTAATCAATGATGTGTTCAGCATCATGCAACAAGAGTGGGGCGAAGTCGAAGGCTCCAACCTATGGTCTGAGTTCTTCGAAGTAGATGCCAACACAACCGAAGCGACTGCTGCTGACGAGGAATCGTTTAACTTATTTCGAGAGAGCCTCTCCGGTGATAAAGAACTTGAAAAACTGAAAACTATTTTAGATCTTGCACTACTAGACATCAAACAAAAAGGACTTTTGATTGAACTTTCGCACGAGAGTGACGAGGGAAGTGTAGATCAAATCCAGGTCTACCCACTGGGCAACCTCGACGCGAGCGAAGTGATCAAAATCGAAGAAGTCCGAATTGCTGAAGTGACGGACGAACTGCAAAAACGCCTGTCGGAAAAACTCAGTAATGAATCCGATACAATCACCGATCCCGGGCTTGTTTCCGATCGCATATTCTCCTGGCTCAAACGGAAATTACCAGAGACGCTTTCCTACAACGACGGACATTCCAATAAAGAG
>JAAEMV010000766.1 GCA_024225195.1 Planctomycetaceae bacterium
CGGTGAAGAGGGGGACGGGCGATGATTTTGTTAATGACGGTTCTATTGTTTCTGCTTGGAATTTTTCTGAGTGCATTTTTTAGTGGATGTGAAACTGGTTTTTATCGAGCTAGTCGCGTCCGATTCGTCATTGCGGGTCTCGACGGTGACCTGATATCTCAGTATCTGATTAAGTTGTTTAACAACCCAACGTTGTTTGTGGCGACGACACTGATTGGTAACAATGTCGCAAATTATTTAACCAGCCTAGCGATTGTTTTACTTGCCCAGCAAACGACTGGCTCTAATGCCGCTGAAATGTTAGCACCGATTCTGTTGTCGCCGCTATTGTTTGTGTACGGCGAATTGTTGCCTAAAAATCTGTTTTATCGTGCCCCAAATTTTCTGCTCCGATTTTCAGCGCCCCTGGTTTTGTTTTTTACCGTGTTGTTTTCACCGATCGCGGCTTTGCTGTGGGGGATGGGGAGATTGCTTGAAGGGGTGCTGGGGCAATCGCCCGATAAAGTCAGATTAACCTTGGCGAGGAAAGAGTTACAACAAGTGTTTGAAGATGGCTTGGAGGCGGGAATATTGCATCCAACCCAGCGGCATCTTGGGCAAAGTTTTTTTCTAGTGGCATCCAAGACAATTAGTGAAATTTGCACACCCGTCAGTCGGATTCAGGCGATCTCCATTAAGACGAGTCGGGACCGTGCGTTAAAGTTTGCTCGGCAACGGCGAATGGCTGACATTCCGGTTTTCAAGTCGCAAAAGAGTGAGCCCGTTGGTTATTTGCGAACGGTCGAATTAATGGTGTCCGATAAAAGCGCCCGGATTGAAGATATGGTGCATCCATTTTCGGATGTAAATGCAACCGATCTATTTGGCGAGATCATTTTGCAAATGGAGTCGACTCGGCAGACATTGGCCCGAGTGGTCAGTGACGAGGGGAAAATTGTGGGCCTGCTATTTGAAGATCAGCTAACCGACCCTTTATTAAAAGGGCCGTTAGGATCATTGAAGCGGTAGTTCGTGGGGGCGATATTTGCGCAAAAAAGAACGAGCTTGCGCTCGTTCTTCCATGTTGCAAATCGAAATTTTCCTAAGCTCAACCGGAACAGTTGCGACGAGCTTGGATATCTCGCTTAAGACTTAGCGTAACCGATCGACTTGATGACTTGAATCATCTCTTCGTGAGTAATGTAGCGTCGACTGTTGCTTAATTTGTATTGATCGATTGCGATGCCCAATTCAGCTGCTTCGGGAGAAAGTCCCTGGTGACCATCTGAGAATTGACGTCGCTCAAAGCCACCTGCATTGTCCTGTTTTCTCGCTGCTCGGCGATCCACAAAATTTGTATTTTCAGCTTCGTTTTCAACTGTGGTTTTTTCAAAAGACATAGCGCACTCCGCGGGCAATTGGGTTGAGTTTCAGTGAGGTGGTGTGTGGGAACTAGTGAAACATAAGTCGCAAACTTGTGTTTTTGGAGTTCCTGCAAGAATTCCTCGCCAAGAATCAGCGGGGTGGGCTCAATCGGGTATTAAGTTATCAATTAAACCGATTGTGGGGGCAAAGCACGGTTCTTTTGGGGGAAGAAATTGAGCCGCGAGGCCCCCTTTTTGCGTAGGAAAACGCTATTTCCTTTGGGCCACTCGCTCATCGACCGCAGAGATTTCGATCTTACTGCGAATTTCCAAAAACTGAGCTCGGTAATTTGGGAACGCTTTCGCACCAGAAGCAAGGGTATTTCTTGCATCGCTGTAAGACTGCATTCTTTTCTGCGCTGCTGCCAGCAGGTAGACCATGGTGGGCGTGAAATTTTCACTCGCCTGTCGCTCGAGAAGAAAGTTCTCAGCGGCAGAAGGTTGGTTCATTTCGATCAAGCCTTCCGCTTTGGCAATGACCAAATTTTCTGGAAAGTTTTCCACTGGGTAATCCAGCAAAATATTGTCAATCGTGTTGTTGGCCAATCGCCACTTTTTATCGAGTTGGTAGGCTTCTGCAATTTTTAGCCGAATTCCCGCAGGTGGCGGGGAGCATGCGGCAGCCCGTTGGAATAAGTGCAATGCGTCTGTGTAGGCTTGTTCTGCGATTGCGATTCGCCCTAAGAGTAAGAGTGCAGATCCGCAACGGTGTTCCTGGTCCAGTGCCAACTGGGCCTGATTTGTAGCTTTATGAATCTCACCGGTGTCGAGATAGAGGTTGCCCAATTCAACGAATAAACGTGGGTCATCGTCAGAGAGCTTGACCGCCCGCTCCATCGCTTCAATCGCCTCGAGTGGCTTACCACTCTTTTTTAGAGTGTGGGCCAACCGCTCCCAGAGCCATGGGTCATATTCATTTTTACTAATGGCCTCACGTTGATTGAGCTCGGCTTTGCGAAGCTCGCCTGTTTGGCAATTTAGATTTCCATTTCGGGTTAGCTGCCTTGCTTCCAGGGTTTTGCTTCCAAGCGAAAGTTGTGAAGAGTTATCCCTTAACCCAGTAAGAGTCGAGCAGCCAATCTGAAAGGAAAGGATCCCAAGACCTAAGACAAGCACGAAGATTCGGCATTGTTTTAATGTTCGTTGATCGGGAATCATGGGCTGCAATTGAATCTCTTTTTGCTACTTTGGTTTCCGCAATTAATCTGGTCTGCCGGAGCGAGTGCGGACTCTACAAAAATTGCCGATTGTTTACCATATCGGAACATTCGGGCGGTTGTGATTATTCGATTCGACGCGTAAAGTCAAACATGTGAAGGATTAACCGGAGTCTGCTATCACTCCGTTGCTAGCGGGAAGGCGAAGAATGGCTCAGTAAATGAGTTTTGCTGGGAAGTGGAACGGTTTTTTCAGTGTGAATTTTGTTTGTGATTGGTTTTGGGAGCTAGTGTTCGATGACGGCGAAGTATGACAAGTTGGGGCTCGAGTTTTTGTACCCTGAAAACTGGAAGCTCATCGATGACGTTTCTGGATCACCGCAAGTAATTACTTTGGAGACGCCAGACGGTAGTACGACCTGGTCTGTCCATCTTTATCCTCTGGAAACCGATATAGATTCGGTGCTCAAAGAGGCAATCGATTCGTTGCAACAAACGTACGAGGATATTGAATTCTCACCTTGCGAGAGTTCTGCTGACGACGCTTCTGAAGGTGGTGTTGAGGCGTTGTTTTATTGCCTTGACTTCTTAATTCGTGCCGAATTGAAAGTTGTAAAGACAAGTGAAAAGTGTTTGATGTTTTGGACTCAGGCGGAGGATCGCGACTACGATAAACAGAATTTAGTTTTCAAGGCGATCACGATTAGTTTGTTGCAGTCTCTCAAGGCTAATTAGGTTTGGTCTTCGCCGGTTGCGTTCACGATTGGTTCGCCAGATTTGATCTGAAATCGTGTAAGAATTACATGTGGAGTGAATTTTTTTTAGGGCGAGCTGTCGTTGGAGCTGGGATTTTCTCGGGAAGATTTGCAGTTTGGCGATTGCGTTAGATTGGCATGGCGATTGCGACGCTGGACTGTCAATAAAGATTTCTGTTTGCAATTAAACTTTGCGGGACTCATCGGTTGGTTGCAATCGAACTGGAGCCCCGTTCGGAATAAGCGAACTGAATCTAAATTAGTGGCGTAGTGGAGCGAGTCTCAATTACGTGACGCTTTGAATCTAAGGCAATCCCATCCAAAACGATGAACTTCGGGGCTGACTCAGTACGTAGCACCCGCCAATTTTTCTAAGCGGTATCGCCTTCCATTTGAAATAAAATGCGAAGGCTTTTTTTGTTTTACTGGCGAAGATTAAAGGTCAGGATGGAGGCCCTGTTTGGGGTGCATGTCGCGCGTAGAACCTAATCTATCTGGGCGACGAGTACGGAATCGTGAACGCCCGGTAGGAGGTCTGTATCGGTGACGACGACGAAATGATCTCCCGTTTGCAAGTCTTCATTGGATGAAGCCCATTGGTTAACAAAGCTGAGAAGTTCGTCTTGTTGAAACGGCGACGAGCAGAGTACGGGGGTAACGCCCCAAAAAAGAGACATTCTTCGGTAG
>JAAEMV010000767.1 GCA_024225195.1 Planctomycetaceae bacterium
AGACCGTCGCCGCAACTGGGTTCTTGGCTAGAAACTACTATCTTTTCAATCGTACAACATGGCTCGATGACACAATCGAACACACGGGTAAATCGTTTTTAGGATTAACGCTTAACTGTGCGAAGTGTCACGACCACAAATATGACCCAATCGATCATGAAGACTACTATCGTTTTCGAGCGATCTTCGAACCGCATCACGTTCGTCTCGACGCGCTGCCCGGAACTACTGATTACAACCAAGACGGGCTCCCACGCGTATACGATGACAAGCCAGATGCTCCAACCTTTCTCCATTTGCGAGGCGATCCGTCTCAACCGGTCAAGGACAATCCTATTCCCCCGGGTCCACCTAAATTTTTAGGCAGTTTTGGAAAGCAAGCAACGGAAATTGATTTGCCCACCGAAGCCTGGGCACCGGGCGGCCGCAAATACGTACAAACGGATTTGCTCGCCCTTTCAAAAAAACAGATTGAATCCGCTCGCGTTAATTTGCTGCAACTCCAAAAAAAGGAAGCGTTAGCCGCAGTCGCTGCGGAATCAAAGGTGGAAGTCAGCGCACTGCGTGACGACTTTAAAAAATCGAGACCGGACATCTGGGAAATTATCGGACGAGGTTGGCGATACCAAGGAGGATTACTTGCGCAAACTGAGCCCACCGTGGAGCGTAGTTGCCTGCGGACCAAAGCTCACCATCCACGGGATTTTGAGTTGACCCTTCATTTCCAAACCACTGGGGGTAAACGGTGGAAATCAACAGGAATCCGTTTTGATGTAGACGAAAAAGGCGAGAACGCCCATATCGTTTATGTCAGTGCATTCGCAAATGGACCCAAAGTCCAACTCGCCCATACTGTCGCCGGACGAGACATCTATCCGGCAAACGCCAAAGCTAATTTGCCAATCCGAATAAACCAGGATTACGTGCTGAATATTAAAGTCAGGAATGATTTAATCAACGTCGCTTTGGATGGCAAGTTTTTGTTGGCCT
>JAAEMV010000768.1 GCA_024225195.1 Planctomycetaceae bacterium
GAAGGTGTTGTCCGGACTGTCGGGTCTTAAAGACCGCTTGGCGAGTGCTGTGGGGGGGATGTCTCGCTCGTCTAAATCACGCGGGAGGCCTTATCTTGGATTTCGCACCTCCGCTGCGGATGGGATCGTAAAAGTCACTTCGGTAAAACCAGATTCACCAGCCTCTGAAGTTGGGATGAATATTGAAGATGAAGTAATTGCCGTTAACGGCTTTCGAATTACGAGTAGTGTTGATTCTCGGTTGTCGCAGTACGAAGTGGGGGATGAGCTTGAGATTTTAATATCTCGGCGTGGTCAGTTGATGACATTGAACCTTACAATTGGGCAATTGGAGTCCAGCAGTTATCGGTTGAGATTTGTTTCCCGACCCTCGAAAGAGCAGCGTCGCCAACTGGATTTATGGTTGAATGGGAAGAGTAAGCAGGACGAGAAGGCGGACGATAAGCCGGCTGAGAAATGAGCGATTACGGAGATCGTTGAGGGGCGCTGACGGTGGTTGACTCTCGAGTTTAGCTACACCAGTCGCCACTCGGCTTGATAACCGAGGCCAAGTGAAATGATCTTTTTCAGAAGCTGGTCATAGCTAATTCCAATACTCTCGGCTGATTCTGCGAAATCCTCTCCAAAGGAAAGGTTGGGATTTGGGTTGGCTTCGATTACGAAGATCTCACCATCGTCTCGTAATCTCAAATCGATTCTTGCATAGCCACTTAAGCTGAGTGCTTTGTAAGCGCGTACGCAAACATCTTTGATTCGATTTTCGACGCCGCGTGGAATACCCTGGGCACGCTCGGTCTTGATTCCCAGTTTGTCCTGATGCTTGACGTCCCATTTCACTCGCGAGGTCGCGATGCGAGGATCTCCCGGTTTTGCGTTTTCAAAAATCATTTCCCAGGTTGGATAGACCTTGAGTTGTCGGTTGCCAATGATACCGACGTATAGCTCCCGCCCTTCAATAAAGGTTTCGACGAGAGCATCGGTGTTTGTGGATGAGTGAATGTAATTGACGCGGTCGATGAGATGGTCGAGGTCGTAGACAATCGAGGCATCCGAGATTCCATTGGAGGCATCTTCCGAGGCGGATTTCACCAACAGTGGATAATCGAGCGATTGCGGGAGTTTTGTTTTTTTTCCCCGAGGCACAACGAAAAAACCGGGAGAGCGAATTTGATGAAACGAGAGGATTTTTTTGGCGAGCGGTTTGTCGTGAGCTAGCAAGAGACCGCGCGGATTACAGCCCGTGTATTGCTGTTTCATTAGTTCGAGATAACTAACAACGTGGTGGTCGTAGACGCAGACGCCGTGAAATTCCTCTAAAAGATTGAACCAGATGTGTGGGCGAAAGTCTTCGGTTGCTCGACGAAGGTCCCCAAGGTCGTCATAGACGCCCAGAGGAAGGACTTCGTGTCCCATTTCCCGTAGCGTTGTTACGACGTCAAATTCAGTTTTCCACTCAAGAATTTCCTCTGGTGAATAACCAAGAAGGTTATCCGGAGGAATCAGTGCCTCGTGCATTAGCACGAGCACTCTTAATTTTTTCATAAATCCATACAGAAAAATTTTCGTTAATCGTTTGGCACGGTCGCGCTTCAGCGTTGCAAATTGAGGGACTTGCCGTTGGAGGCAGCGACAGGTTCCAAAATCACCATTCCCGGGAGAGCGAAAGATCGCATCCAAAAGACTACAAAGCGACGCGATGAACTCCATGAAGGTTGTTCATCGTATGGACGGTGAGCACGATCATCAGATTTTGTCGCAGTTGCGATTCATGGTTTTCTGAGACACGCAAATTCAAAGTCCGGCAGCGGTCAATCATTTCCCTCAGGACTTGGTTCGTATTGTATCGGTATTCACCGGTCCATTGCGCGACGGTGGTACATAAATCTTGCCGATTTTTTCTGAGAAATGCGGCCGCAGATTGAGTTGGGTGAGTTTTGGGGGTTTGGGGGAACAGTTTTTTTAAATCTTCGTCGAAAACACTTGGTTCGCCGACCGCGTAGGCAGCATGTCTTTCAGCATAGTGTTGTCGTAAAGTTTTTTTAATTCGATGAATGGGTTCGACTTTTGCGCGAGATTTTACCTTCGCTGCCGTGCCTGAAATTTGATCCATCATCGCATCGACAAGCTCAACTTTTTTCAAGGCTTGCCAGCCTTTGTATTTTCGTTTCCAACCTGCCCCTCGTTTAAGCCAGACGGCAAAGGTCTCCGCGAAATCTTCCGAAGGATGGCTTTGCGCATACCACGGTTCAAGGTGCAATACGAAATTCTTACTGCGTGGTTTAGGTTTGTAGGATTCGGGGTACGGCGAAAAGTAATTGCCAAAGACTTGTTTGTATTTCTTTTTTCGATGAAGTCGATAAGCGGTGTCGAATGCATGGCCTGTTTCATGACGGAGGATTCGCATGCACCAAGTTTTTGTGCCTCCTTCGACTTCCAGCATCTTTCGCCGCTCGAGTCGAATCAGTCTTGGGTGTGCTAAGTAAAACGGGATAGCAATCCCGGGAATTCCATCCGGTGAAAACCAGTCATCGCTCAGCCAACAATGTGGTTTGAGTCGCAGGTTTCTGGCGGCAAGTTCAGCGTAAAGCTGATTACGCATGTCTGCAAGAAATGAATCTTCAATCGAAAGTTGCAAATCACACATGCGCATATCCAACAATTGCTCGTCTTTCATGCTGACCCAGTCAGCGCGAGTAACGGGATTGTTTTTTCTGCGGGGTACTGATTTTACTGACGATTTCGACATGCTGCTCTGAGTCCAAGCCAGGCGAAAAGTAGTCGCCCATGAGTTGAAGTGATAAGCCTAACTTGGAAATTCAAAATACTCAATTATTAAAATGGGTGAAAATGTTTTTGATGCGTTCGCGCATCTTTTAGGCGATCGCATTGTCTGCCCTGATTCTTCTTCTTTCAGCGTCGAGTTCTCAACTTCTGAATTTGGTTCGTGAGGCATCGAAATTCGTGGTTGGAAGTGCGTGGCGAGCAACTAGTTCGCCCATTCTTATGAGTTCGGATTCGGGCATGGGGAGGTCTACCGGTAAAAATACTAGGTGTGACAGGATGAAATCGATATTGGGCAATCCACTTGGCGTTTCCTGAGCCAGTTCACTGGGAAGCACAGGGTTAGATTGAACTGCGGTGGGGTGCAGCCTTTCATCGCTTCGGCATGGAATGGCTTGCAGGCTTGATTGACTGGTTGCGTCGAAACCGTGCTGCCAGAGTATCTCAATTAATTTGCGGGGATTCTGCACGAGAATTCCAAATATCCAATAGGTGGCTTGCTCGATCTCCTCTCCGAGAATCTTGATTTCCGGATTCCCATTTTTGATGGTATCTGACAGTAGTTGTCCCCGTCGGATTCGACAATCGATCGATTGGGATTGGAAATTTGCAATCCGCTGAAGGAGCGTATGAGAGAGTGGAACTGAAGGGCGATGGCGGATCTTTTTAAAAAAATCACCACCAGAAAAACTCTTTGCCATTCCGGCGGCGAGCGAATCGTGTTGGCGCGGTAAAAATCGGCATGTTCTACGAATGCTGCCTGCCAAGGGGCGTGTCGAGATAAATTTGATCAGATTATATTTTAGAATCCGTTTCGCATAATGGAGACGTGATTGTCGGGGCCATTGATCGTGTCGGTTGATGACCCTTTTGCATAATTTTGAATCTGAGATGACCATGACCGCACCTCCGAGTGCGGTGTTAGTTTTGATGGTGCCAAAACTAAACATGGAAACGTCACCCGAAAGAAAGATCTGCCCTCTGAAAGACTGGGCAAAATCCTCAATTAGAAATAGGTCATGTTGCTTCGCAAGTTGGGAAATTTCGCTGGTTGGCAGTCTACCGCCCATTAAATGTGCAACAACGATCGCTTTGGTTCGGGGCGTCACGAGACGTTTAATCTCATCCATAGCTGGTTCGAGTTTGGATATGTCGAGATCAACGCCGACCGGCCGGAACCCATGTTGCCGGGCAATTCGGGGCATATCGGGGATCGTTAACCCTGTGAAAATGATCTCAGAGGTCTCTGGCCAATCCTGTTCTGAGAGAAGAAGGTCGAATCCACTCCGCACAGAAAGACACAGGAAGCATTCCTGAGAAGCGAGGATCGACGCTGAAGGCGACACAGATACTTTTTTTGAAGGAGAGTGTAGGCAACGCCAGAGTGCGAACATTAAATCCATGAAGCCAATGTCAATTCGCTTACGTGCCCACACAATTAATCTTTCAATCGACCTATTTGCGGTCGTATTTTAGCAGCGAGAGCGAACGGAACCTAACTTTATCTTGGCCGGGGAAGCCACTTAGTCGTTGCGAGACAAGAATTCAAAGCCACTCGGGAAATGCTGTCGTAATAAAAAAACACCCGCCGAACGATCGACGGGTGTCTTTCAGAGAAACATACACAACATCAGGAGTTTGCGAATTTGAGAATTCAAATTCGCGGAAGTGGTTCAGACAGCACTAGCAGTGCCCAAGTTTTCAGCTTTCGACGACGGGACCATCGAATGTCGGTTCGTAGCCGTCAAGGAAACTGGAGAGTGATCGATTGCGGTAAGGTTGTTGTAGTTTGCGAACCGCTTTTGATTCGATTTGTCGCACGCGTTCACGCGTGACGGAAAATATCTTGCCAACTTCTTCCAGCGTGTAGGAGTATCCGTCAGCAAGTCCGTATCTAAGTCTGAGGATTTCGCGTTCTCGATAATTGAGATGCTCCATGGCCTCTTCGATGCGACTTTTTAATGCGGCTTGATTGGTTTCGTAGAGTGGGTCATCGTCCCGGTGGTCCTCGAGGAATTCACCAAAATAACTGTCGTCATGGTCGCCAACGGGCTGATCAAGAGAGAGTGGAGTGCGTGCCATTTTCATGATGACCCGTGTATCATCGAGCGATAGTTGGGCTCGTTCGGCAGTTTCTTCGGGTGACGGTTCACGGCCAAGTTCTTGAACGAGTTCACGCATCACGTTCCTGACCTTACTCATCGTGTCAATCATGTGCACAGGTACGCGGATAGTGCGGCTTTGATCGGCGATGGCTCGGGTGATTGCCTGTCGAATCCACCAGGTAGCATAGGTTGAGAATTTGTAGCCTCGAATATGTTCGAATTTATCAACCGCTCGCATCAAGCCAGTGTTCCCTTCCTGGATCAAATCGAGGAAACTCAGCCCACGATTGCGATACTTTTTTGCAATGGAGACGACGAGTCGAAGGTTTCCGGCAGATAAAATTCGCTTTGCAGCATCCTGCTGATGATGCAGCTTTTTTGTTTTCTGAACTCGACGTTGAAGCGTGGCTGGAGTTTCGGAGGTTTGTTGCATTAGATAATGGAGCTCAGCGCGAAGTTCATTAACGCTCATTGCCCCCTCGAATCCGCTCGCTTCAACTTCAGAGAGTTGTCGTTTAAGACCTTGCATTCGAGTGTTAATTTCATCTAGCTGATCGAACAAAGGTGCGAGTCGACTGTAACGAAGATTTAACTCTTCAATCAGAACGACACACTTGTTGCGACGTCGCGTCAAGCGTCGCCAGGCACGATGTCGTTCCGCGGTCGGTCGGGTGCGATTAACGGCAAAGTGAAAATCTTTGCGATTCTCAGCCATCAATAGTTTCAAGGTTTTTAAATTAGGAACCAAGCGTAAAAGAATTCTTTTCTTTTCTGCTTTGTTGGTGACTGAAACTTCGATGGTGCGGTCGAGGCGGAGTCGTTTGTCGTGAACTTTTTGTAGGAGATCAATTGCTCCTCGGAGCATGAAGTCAGTCGCCAGCATCGTGTTGCGAAAAACAAATCTTGCTTTATCAATTTGGACTGCAGCTGAGACCTCTTCGTTCCTCGTTAGCAGCGGAATTCGCCCCATCTGCATTAGGTACATTCGGACAGGATCGTCTATCGCGTTCTCGCCAAGGCGGGGGGCAGAGCGACGCGTGGGTTTTTCCAATAGATCTTCGTGGGAGTCAGCAAACTCTTGTTGGGGTTCTTTTGCCTGGGCCATGATGTTTCCTTAGGTGTTAGTTTCTCTGCGAACCCCTAATGCAGCCCTAGTGCCAAAAGGCAAAGATTAATGGGAGAATCCATTTTTTCCCGCGGAAACCAAGCTTTTGACGTGATTCCACCGATTTGCGTTCCCTCAAAATGTTGCAAAATAACAACGCTGTTGTTGGAATTTTGTTTCATGATGTCCAAACACAACCTTGTTTTTTTGCCGTGGGCGGGACGACTAACGGCGGTTTCCACATTTGAAAAAGTACCGAAGCGTTGATGAAACGGGGGAAATGCCCGAATGAATGAATAAACTGAAGAAATCCGGGCGGTTGCGGAGTGAGAAGCGGGGTTTAACGGTTGATCATCGCTACCGCAAAATCGTAGAATGCGAGACCCGTTGAAAAGTAGAATTTGAATCCTGGATTTGTGCAAAAACGAAAGCGACACCCCCCTTATGGCGGATGAAGACTATTACAAAATACTTGGCGTTTCCAAAGATGCCAGTGCTGACGAGATTCAAAAGGCCTATCGCAAGTTAGCTCGAAAGTTTCATCCGGATCTCCACGCAGACAAGGAAGAAAAGGATCGTGAGAAGGCGAAGCAGCAATTTCAGAAAGTCCAGCAAGCGTACGATGTCCTGAGCGATGAAAAGAAGCGCCAGATGTACGACATGGGACCGAGTTTTGGCCAAGCGGGTGGAGGAAATCCGTTTGGTGGCGGTGCGGGTGGCAACCCTTTCGGTGGAGGCGCCGGCGGGATCGACTTGAGCCAAATGTTTGGTGGCGGGGGTGGAGGCGGCGGTGGATTTGAAGACATTCTGAGGCAGATGGGTGGAGGTGGAGGCCCGATGGGGGGGCGACAGCAAGCTCCGCCGAGACGAGGGAGTGATATTGAAAAAGAAATCACGATCCCGTTTGCGACATCAGTCGTTGGGGGGCAACACCAAGTTAGCCTGCAAAGAACCAAAACCAAAGTCGACAAAATTGATGTAAAAATTCCGGCTGGGATCGAGTCCGGAAAGAAAATTCGCCTGCGAGGTCAGGGGCAGTCAGCTGGAGGACCCGCTGGTGATTTGTTGATTACCGTAAAAATCGCACCGCATCCAAACTATGCCCGAAAGGGACTGAATTTACAAATCACGATTCCTATCACTTTACGTGAGGCAGCTGACGGGGCGACCATTGATTTACCGACACCCCACGGAACTGTCGCCCTCAAAGTTCCAGCGGGAACTTCAAGTGGGAAATCACTGCGGTTAAAAGGGATGGGCGTTAAGGCACCAAGCAAGTCGGGAGATTTGATCGCAATGTTACAGATTGCTATTCCCAAGGAAATTTCAGCTTCGGACGTAGAGAAAGTATCCGAATTGAGTGAAGCTTGGGAGGAGTGTGCTGACCGTTCCGGACTAACTTGGTAGCAGGCGAAGTTTCCTTCGTTTGACTTGTCCGGCAGGCTTGGTCGTCCGTTGTTTGCAGAAGTCGCTGGTAAAGTACTAGAAAAGACCCGAGTAACTGGTTGTGATCTTGAGCGTGGCGGTCGCAACTAAATAGCTTGCGAATCACTAAAACTTAACTTTGAGACGGAAGGGGATCGAAGTGACTGATAATCGATTTCCGAAATCCGTTCGCCTGCGTCGTCAAGCGGAGTTCGATCGGGTCTACGGCGGTAATGTTTTTGCCGCTGACAATGTGCTCGTCATTAAAGGTGTGCGAAACGGTTTATCAGCATCTCGTTTAGGTCTTTCGGTCAGTCGTAAAGTTGGAAATGCCGTTGTTCGCAATCGTTGGAAGCGGCGAATACGAGAGGCGTTCCGACAACATCGGACTAACCTTCCAGCTGGGATAGATTTTGTGGTGCGACCCAAGCGAGGTGCGGCTTGTGATTATGCTGCGATTGAACGGTCGATTCCACGACTCCTTCAGAGGATTGAAAAAAGCTTAAGCCGCGTTTAGGGCGCCTGCCCACGGTAGTTGATTGTGCGGACGCCTGTTCGTTAAATTAAGGTAGAGGAAATCGTTCGCGAATAAATCTATTCCTCTGGTGGGGAGAGGTAATCGCTAGTCCATTCTCTTTGTTCGTTTGAAATGGCTGAGTCGGAGTTGAGGTAGATGAGAAATTCAATCCGAAAATTATTGCAGCTTCCTGCTGACGGAATGATTTTTTGCGTGCGAATGTATCAGGTTGGTCTCAGTCCACTGCTTGGCAAAAACTGTCGATTTACCCCGACGTGTAGCAATTATTTCATTCAGTCGGTCCGCAAGTACGGTGCTGTTCGCGGGGCATGGAAGGGAGCGATGCGGATTTGTCGATGCCACCCGTTTCACCGCGGAGGCCACGACCCTCCTTAGGCTAACCGGTAATCGGCTTGCACTTAAGAAAGACGTAGAGCGTGCAGGTTCTGTTAATGCACGGATCAGTTCATTAGTTTTTTGGTGATTGCTTCGACATCGTAGACACAGCCTCCCCAAGTTCCGCCGCTGACATGTTGAAGTGCCGCCCATAATCTTGTGTCGTCGGGAAGATTGGCGTGCTGTTTTAATTCGGGATTAAGTTCTCTGGCGTCCAGTTCGCTGATTTCTCCGCCAAAATCGAGCGAGCCTGAAAGATTAATGGTGTCGATTTCGATGGTGATTGGATCGCCCTCCTGGATTTTACCGATCCTCCCTCCCGCGAGCGCTTCCGGGCTAATGTGGCCTATGCAGGGGCCGGTTGAGACCCCCGAAAACCGTCCGTCGGTCAGCAACGCGACATGTTTGCCATAGGGTAAATATTTGAGTGCAAATGTAATTTGAGCGGTTTCCGGCATTCCCGCTCCCAAAGCTCCAATTCCAATCAAGACCATGACGTCTCCTTCTTGGATCCGATCGTCTCCGCGAGATTTCACTGCGGCAATCGCATCGGCTTCGCTGCAAAAAACGCGGGCAGGTCCGCTGTGGCGATAAACTCCGTCGTCATCAATGACCTCGGGATCGATAGCGGTGCTCTTGACGATCGAACCCTCCGTCGCGAGGTTGCCCATCGGAAACGTAACCGTGCTGCAGAATCCTTGACCTGGTTTTCGAATAACGTTGTTCGGGTCAATCGCATCGAGTTCAACTAGTTTTTCCTGGAGACGTTGCCTTCGCTCTGAGCGTTCCCACCAATCAAGATTGTCGCCGAGTGTTTTTCCTGAAACGGTCAACACATCTAAATTTAGGAGTCCAAGATCGCGGAGGCGGAGCATTACCTCGGGGACTCCTCCCGCGAGGAAGACCTGAACGGTGGCATATCCCACGGGGCCGTTGGGGAGTGAATCCACCAGTCGAGGAACCATTGCGTTAATGCGCTGCCAGTCAGACACATCGGGTCTTTTGAGGTTGGCAGCGTGCGCGATAGCAGGAATATGCAGAACTAGATTGGTAGAGCCTCCAAATGCCGCGTGGGTAATCATGGCATTTTCAATGGATTCATCGGTCAAAATATCACTGGTATTTATTTTGGATTGATGAAGTTGAGCGAGGGTGGCACCGCTTCGGTAGGCCAGGTCGAGCCAAATTTCCGAACCTGATGGACTCAAGGCAGAGTGTGGTAATGAAAGGCCGAGTGCCTCGCCAACCACTTGAGCCGTTGCTGCAGTCCCCAGAAACTGGCATCCCCCTCCGGGGGTGCCGCAGGCTTTGCAGCCAAGTTCTGCCGCTTCCTTGAGACTGATTTCACCGTGTGCGTAACGCGGCCCAATCGATTGTATTTTTCCTAAGTCTTCCCCGTTTTGGGTCAGCAGCGTTACGCCTCCGGGAACGAGAACCGAGGGAAGGTGCCCGAGTCCAGCAATTGCCATCATCATTGCGGGGAGGCCTTTGTCGCACGTCGCAACCCCTATGACACCTTTCGCGGTTGGTAGCGAGCGCGTAAGTCGGCGAAAAATAATTGCTGCGTCATTGCGATAGGCGAGTGAGTCAAACATGCCGAGCGTGCCTTGCGTTCTGCCATCACAGGGATCGCTGCAAAAGCCAGCAAATGGAATTCCACCAGACGCTGCGATGGCCATTGCCGCTTTTTCCATCAACAGCCCAACCTCCCAGTGGCCAGTATGGTATCCAAGAGCAATCGGAGAACCATCCTGCCGACGAATCCCGCCCTGCGTTGAAAGGACCAGGAAATTCGGCCGTCGCATGCTTTGCGGATCCCATCCCATTCCAGCGTTTTGAGTCCATCCAAAGATGTCACCACTGGCTGAGGTTTTTAATTGTTCGCCTGCGAAGGGAAGTTGGCCGCGAGGGCCTTGCGCGGTTGTGCGGAGGTCGTAAATTTTTTCGTTTGCAGAATCGAGCATGGATAACCATTAACAACTGTTCAGAAAGTTTGCCTGTTCCCCATGATAGCGTCTAAAACCGCTGACCTGCAGCGAGGGCGGCGAGCTACTTTCATAAACCGCTTCACAACACGGATTCAATGCCAGGCTTAAGCAATAAACTACTCAACTTCGTTTTCTAAAACCCCTAGTCCCTCAATTTGAATTTGAATTCGGTCGCCCGATTGCAGCGTGAATCCAGAATCCGGGACGATTCCAGTTCCAGTCATTAAGTAGGCTCCACAGGGAAATTCGTTTTCTCTGAATAGGTAATCCGCTAACTCGGGAAAGGTGCGTTTCAATTGAGAGATCGATGTGTCGCCTTGAAATACAACGTTAGCGAGACGAGAAATCATGATGGAAATTTTTGTGTCAGGTGTTAGGACATTTCCGACAACCAAGCAGGGGCCGATAGCACACGAGCCTCGGTAGATTTTTGCTTGAGGAAGGTAAAGCGGATTCTCGCCTTCGATCGACCGAGAGCTCATGTCGTTGCCAATCGTGTATCCAAAAATATGTCCCGCTGAATTGATGGCCAGTGTCAGCTCCGGTTCGGGGACATTCCATGCTGAATCTTTGCGAATACAGACGGGCGCCAGGTGCCCTCTCGCTCGGGAGCCAGTCGATTTGAAAAATAATTCGGGTCGTTCAGCTTCGTAGACCAAATCATAAAAATGGTCTCCACCTGATTGTTCGCTTTCTTCCATTCGGGCAGATTTGCTTCGCATGTAGGTCACGCCGGCTGCCCATATTTCTTGATTTTCAACGGGAGCTTGCCAGGGGTGTTTCTCAATGACAGATTTTTGCTGGATAGGCTCGGAATCGGTTGAGTCAAAAAAAGAGGTGAGATAGTCGGCAGGGTTGGATGCCTGAAAGAGGCTATCCAGCGAGAACCCCTGAACGCGAATTATCCGATTAAAATTTTGCAGAACATAGTCGTCTTGGTCGCGATAGATCTTTATCATAGTGAAAGTAATCTAAGTTAACTTTCCTCATGAACCAACCCGCCCCTTAGGTGAGATCCTCATGTCAGCGCTCAATAACCAACCCGATTTGTTTTTTTTAATTGGGCAACAAGGGAGTTTGTTAGGAGCCGTCGGAGGTGAAGGGTCACTCTCGCTTACTTATTTGCTTAGTTTGCTGGTTGCTGCTGTGGCCTTGCTGTTGTTTTTAATTTTGAAATTGAGAGTCCAGGCATTTCTTGCACTGATTTTGGCAAGTTTATTTGTTGCGGTTGGATCATCTCAGGAATTGACTGGCGGTGCCGGAGATTTAGAGCTTGCCAAAATTGGCGCGGAAATCCAAAACGGGATGGGGTCTAGTCTTGGTTTTATTGCGACGATCATCGGGCTCGGGGCAATTTTTGGATCGCTGCTTGAGCATTCGGGCGGCGCTCAGAGTTTGGCGAAATCATTATTGAAATTATTTGGCGAAAAGCGGGCCTCCTGGGCGATGGTTCTGACGGGGTTCATCATTTCGATCCCCGTTTTTCTGGATGTCGCGTTGGTGATTTTGGCACCGATTCTGTACGCACTTTCCAAAAAGACTGGTAAATCTGTATTGGCGTTTGGCCTGCCTTTGTTGGCAGGACTCATGGTGACTCACGCCTTCGTACCTCCGACGCCTGGGCCGGTCTGGGTTGCCTACGAGTTAGGGGTTGGACTCGGTTGGGTGATTCTGTTCGGTAGCATCGTCGGCTTGCCGACCGCGATTGTTTGTGGAGTTTGGCTGCCCCGGCGAATGTCTGAAAAGTTATACATCGCGCCACCTGCTGATTTTGATGAAGGCCCCGAAGAAGGAGAAGAGGTTTTACCTAGTTTTCTTTCTGTGTTGATCATGATTGGGTTTCCAATTCTTTTGATCTTGGTCGGTACGATTGTCAAAGAGCTTCTCGTTTACAATATCGATACAGGGCTGGATCGCGACGAGTATGCCGCCGCTGTTTCTGATGCGGTTGCCGGGGCACCATTGGGAATGAAATTTCTTTACTTCGTAGGGCATCCGATCATTGCCCTTCTCATTGCGACGGTGATGGCGTTAATTTTCTTTGGTTACCTTCGCGGTTACGATAAAAACGAATTGATGGAAGTGACGACGAAGGCGTTGGGGCCAGCCGGCATCATTATTCTAATCACGGGGGCTGGCGGAGTGTTTAAGGGGGTTATGGGAGCGAGTGGTGTGAGCGACGCGTTGCGTGAAGTCTGTCAGGGTTGGGGGATTCCCGTCTTGTTACTCGCTTATTTATTCGCGTTGTTTGTTCGTGTTGCTCAGGGATCCGCAACTGTTGCCATGGTGACGGCCGCGGGGTTGATGACTGCAATGGTCGAGGGACTGTCGCAAGCACAATTAGCGTTAATTGTGGTTGCGATTGCAGCGGGGGCATCTGCCGTTTCTCATGTCAATGACAGTGGGTTCTGGCTGGTAAGCCGCTACATGATGATGACTGAAAAGCAAACTTTTCAGACCTGGACGGTTATCTCAACTGTCGTTTCTGTAATTGGTTTTTTACTGGCAGCGCTACTCTGGGTGTTGCTTCCATTCATTGTCGCTTTAATTGACTTAGCCTAGAAGACGATCCTTCTTGCCCTAGCCTGACTGTCATTCGCGTCGGCAGCATTGGGCGAAATCTAATCGCGAAAGTGTAGATCGCAGGTGCCCTCGTCGTCGCAGGCTTCATTCTTCTTCCCCGCGATCTTGTAGCGACGTTTTGCGATTTGACGGTATACCCATTGCTGGATTGAGCCTGTCAGCGGGATGTGGAACAAAGGGGCGAGAATCCAAAGCTTGGGCAATCGTAGTGTTAGATACTTAATGGCCAATGCACCTCCGAGACGGCGGTCGGAGTAGGCTCCGCCGTGATTAGGAATCAAAAACAGTTGTTCCATCAATTGCTGATGGGACAGGTCGGGGAAATGTTCCGTGACGAAGGGTTCGTGGAGTGAAATGAAAGCGAGGCGGTTCTTTCCGTCTAGGCGATAAAGGTTCATCACCTGCGACGTGCAAAAGTTGCAGGTGCCGTCATAGATCAGGACATCGGCGTCGGGTAGGGACACAGGGGAAGGCAAGGCTGTCGGTGGGACGGCCAGCGCGTCGTCGATGATTTTTTTTTCATCCATGTAAATGACCTAAGGGCAAGCTAAACGCACAGATGCTGTCACAAAATCCGAAATGTCGACTGAAACTTGGTGTTAGCGGGTGAACGCTGCCCACTTTTTGTACCGAGGTAAAACAGGGGCGCTAACGTAAAAATGAAAATATATGTTGCTTTTTTCGGTTGGAACGCGGGATTGCCAATAGCCTTCTCTTAAAAATGCCACATATAATGAAACTTAGTAGGCAGTCATTGGGGTAGAAGGCACCGCAAGGTTTGTAAACGCTGGTAATTTTAACCCCCAAATGTTAATCAGGCCGTTGGCATTGAGTGTTTTGGGAAATTGATACAGGGAGTCGGTTGTGAACAAAATCCGTCAAAAAGTAGCACAGGCCCGCCGTCGGATTGTGATCGGCTATTTTTTCAACGTGCTTACTTGGTCAGTGTTTTCTTGCTTGCTCTTGGCGGCGATCGGTTTGGCGGTCCCTAAAATTTGGTATTTGAGTTTTCTTCAAGCGGAGTCGGATTATCAAAACTGGGTCTACTCTTGGATTGCTGGAGGGGCTCTTTTAGGGGTTTTGATTCCTTTGGTTGTGACCTGGCGAAAAACTGCATCGCAACTGAGTGCAGCGATTGAAGTTGACCGGCGATTTGGTTTGAAAGAGCGACTTTCAAGCGCGTTAACACTGGAAGAGAAGGTTGCGGAAACAAGTGTTGGGCAGGCTTTGCTTAATGATGCTGCTGACCAGGCAGATACGATCGATGTCCGCGATGAGTTTCGTTACCAACCTACGGTTCGCGCGTTCCTGCCAATCATACCTATCCTGCTTTTGTTTGGAATCATGATGATTCCAAACGCCGAAAAGAAAGCGGGCGCGTCGGAGCCCGAACGAACTGATTCCAAGCAAGTTAAAATTGCGATTGAGGAATTGAAAAAGCAGATGGAGCAAAAACGTAAGGAAAGAATCGCAAAGGGATTGAAAGACGCTGATGGTAAAGTCGAAGCACTCGAGAAAAAATTTGACAAGTTAATCGATGAAAAAGAGACGGGTAAAAAAGACGCATTGATTAAATTGAACGACATCAAGAAACAGATTACGGAGCGGCAAAAGGAACTCGGAAGTAGCAAGGAGTTAAAGGAAAGCCTGAATAAATTAAAAGACGCAGGTGAAGGTCCCGCGAAAGAACTTGCCGATGCGATGAGCAAGGGAGATATGGCGGAAGCGAAAAAGGCAATTAAAGACTTGGTTAAGAAACTAAAAGCGGGCGAGCTGAGTGAGATCGAAAAGAAAAAGCTGGCCAAGGATCTTAAAAACATGGCAAAGGAATTGAAAAAGGCTGCTGAAGAGCATGAAGCGGAAAAGAAGAAACTTGAAGAGCAAATAGAAAAGGCCGTGAAAGAAGGCGATCTCGATAAGGCAGCTCAACTGCAACAGAAGCTCGAAGAGAAAAAGGCGATGGATCAGCAGCAACAGAAGCTTAAGCAAATGGCCGAAAAGCTTGCCGATTGTGCTGAATGCATGAAGCCCGGAGGCAAACCCGGTGGGCAGAAGCCCGGTGAGGACGGCCAGCAGGGGAACCCACAGCAGAAACAAGAGGGCATGAAGAAAGCTGGTGAAGCTCTCGAAGATCTAGCGAAACAGTTGGAGCAAATGCAGCAAGAAATGGGCGAGATGGAAGCGCTGGAAGATCTTGAGGAAATGGCAGATGAGTGTAAGGATGGTCTTGCTGAAGGGGGAAAGAACGGGCAAGGGAAAAAGGACGGTCCACCGAAGTGGCAGGATTGGGCAAAAGGTAGCGGCAGAGGCGCGGGGCAGCGAGATTTAGAGAAGGGTGACACGGGAACCTTCAAATCAAAAGTTAAAGGAAAGCTCCAGCAAGGTCAGACTGTCGTCACTGGAACCGCCGATGGAAAAAATTTGGTGGGTCGTTCGGTCAGTGAGACACGTGAGCTGATTGAGGCTTCGATTAGTAAGGAATCGGATCCACTTGAAAATCAGAAAATGTCACGGAATCAACGAGAGCATGCTCAGCAGTACTTTAAGTCTCTGCGTGATAAATAGGTGAAGCGAGTTGTTGGTCGCAAGTGGTGGGAAATTGCTGAGAGAGCCTTAAGTATTTTCCGCTTTGCTGACACACTGCCGACCTGATCTTAAGCTCTCAATTGATTTCAGTAAGGAAACGGCTGCCCCAAGTCGCAATTAAATTCGCGACGTAGGTTGTGTCGTTGTTGCGATTAACGAAGAGGTGGTCGGAATCAACGAGTGTAATCAGCGATTTTGCGCCTGATGTATATTTAAAAATATCGAGTGCGTGCTGGAAGTCCAGCGTTTCATCGGCTGGCGAATGCATGATCAAATGGGGGACTGTAATCCTCTGGATTCGCTCCTGCAGATCGAAGTCTCTTAAGCTATCAAGCATCTGCTTTTTGATGATATGAGTTCTGCCTCCAATCGTAACGGTACCGCTGCCGTTAGAAATGATTTCTGGATTTTGGCTGCCAAGGAATTCTGCGAGGTGCCGTGTGCACGAGGGCGAAGCAAGGGTTGTGAGCGCCCGGCAGGATGGAATCGACTCGACCGCGGCCATCATCGCCGCACCGCCGAGAGAATGTCCAATCAACAAAGAGGGAGCTTGGTAGTGTTCTGCCAGCCATTGGCTCGCGGAGTGAACATCTGAAAGGTTGGATTCAATATTGGTATCAGCAAAGTCTCCCTGGCTATCGCCAAGTCCCGTGAAATCGAATCGGAGCACGCCTATATTTCGCTTGGCGAGAGCTCGACTTATTCGCACGATCGCTTTTAGATCTTTCGTACAAGTAAAGCAGTGAGCAAATAACGCGAAGGTGTCTGGGAGCTCTTTTCCAGTGGCCGAAGGTGATGGGAGTTCTAAGATTCCGGCCAGTCGTTTGTTGGCGGAGCTCATGAAGTTGATACGAGAACTTGGCATGGTCGATGTTCTAAGAATTTTAAGACGAGAATTTGAGGGGGTGGATTAACACAGATGTTTTTTATTCATCCAGCATCAGTGTCGCAGGTAAATTTCTCGTGCCAAGTGTTCTTGTCGAGCTGAGGACCTCGCCATAGTCAAACCCTGCTGATAGGCCGACGGCGCTGGCCATGGCACGAATGCGGTCATAAATGTACTCTTTCTCAGGTGGGAATTGAGTTTTGTAACAGCGCACGGCTTCGATTTTTTTATCGATCGATCCGGCAATGTCAAACACAAATTGCCTCGGTCCGGATCCGCTCCAGTCTGATTCAAAAAAGAGTGAATAGTTTACTTGGCGGGAAATTGTATGAACCGGGAGGCCGTCAAAGTGTTCATCCCATTTAGTAAGGCGGCTGTAGAAAATTGCGGCTTCGGTGATCTGCATGGCTTGCCAGTGGTCCGGTGAAGCCATCGGGGTTTTGCCTTCGAGGCAAAAAATGATCTTCGGGCGGTGAAGGCGGAACTGAGTCGCCAGTGCAATTCGGGATTCAAAATTATCGAAGAGTTGGCGGTTCGGTAAATCTAGAATAACCCGCTTCTGTATCCCGAGTGCTTCTGCTGCTCTTTCTGCCTCGGCGATTCGAATCTCGGGGCTAGGGCAACGAGGGGTAGGTTCGCCATTGGTTAAATCGACAATGCCTACGCGAAGTCCCTGATCGGCGAGTCCTGCGAGCGTGCCGCCACAGCCAATTTCGCAATCATCTGGGTGGGCACCGACGGCTATCACGTCCAGTTCCATTGCAGATGTTTCTGTATTCATAAATTGGCCAAATCAAGGATGGGTGTCCACGGGAACGTGCTTGGTTCGGGGTGGAATCGGGGAATAAATTTAAGAAGACGGTTGGGGTAGTGGTTTTAGCCGTTTCAGCAGGCGCCTTTTACGGGCGCTCTGGAAATTCAATGATTTGAATTTGATCCAGAGGAATTGTGGCAATTTCTTTTCCAATGGAAATCGTGATCTTATCCTGTTGGATGTTAACAAGCTGGATTTTCAAATCGCCATTGAGGACCAATTGCTGGCCGTCGGCCAAAATAATTCGCCCTTGGCTGGCGTTGATTGAACGAGGCGGTTTGAGCCATATAGTCGGGCTGCTTTCGGCCGATGCTGTTTCATAGGTGACCTGGTCGATGTTGGGAGTGGGGTCATCTTGATCTTTCTCATCCCCTTCGATCACGAGGTCTTGCATGATTTTTTCTGCCCGGTCGTTCCACAGGAAACCAGATTCGGCAAATGAGATTAATTCAGGGATAATTCGACAGGTTGGAAAGACGATCACGTTCTTCCCTTTTTCGAAATCGGACTTCATCGGAAATCGCGATGGGTTTCCAGTCAGCCACATGCCGGTGAATGTCTCGAGTTCGAGCTGAACTTTGGGGAACAGGGTGCTGGTCATTGGGGTACCAGGCTTGATAAAAAGAATGCTGCCATCGCTAATCATCGCTGTCCATGTCTTTAGCACTTGCTTTGGTCGCAGACGAGTAAGTGATTTGCGATCCTTTTGGGAACTGTGATTGAAATTAATTGATCGAATTTCGTCGAATCCAATTTTGTAATTCTGTTCGCCTACTGGATTGATCGAGATTGCATCGGCGTCTGAAAGTTTGATGTTGTCTGTTTTTAGTAAATCACCGTTGTTTAGTGTCACCGATGGTTGGTCTTGGGGGCTTAGCGAGTCAATCGGGACGGGTGGTGAAAAACAGATTGAATCAACCGCGTAATCTTCATCGATCGCGCGGTCGATTCGGAATAGGTACGGGTTAGAAAGGATTCTGATTTTTGCAATGGGCTGAGTTGATTTGATTCCTGAAAACACGCACGGTTCATCGGATGATTCTACCGAGGCGAGAATTTGATTATCGGCGTTGTAGGCTTCGACAATGAAATCGCGACTGTGGTTGACGCGGGCCATTTGCATGCCAAACTCCATAACGCCTGCAGCAACCGACTCCTGGTTGGGCATGCAGAAACTGATTTCCATGATCCCTTTGAAGCGTTTGGAATAAGTCCCTACCGTTTCGTAGACGCAAATAGAATTTCCACTGGCGCGTTTTTCAGGTCCGAATTTAAACCCATATCCTGAAATGCCGATGTACCCTTTTTGCTCAGTGCCTAACTTAAGCCCAACGGGTACGAAGGTCTGGCTGACATCTGCGGGGCGACGCAACTCCTCACCGCTGGGAGATTTTTCAAAGTCGATTCTTGTCTGGTCAACTCGATAGAAAATGTTTAGCGGCTTGTGGAAAATTTCCACCTCAGTTTTTTTGTCACTTGCTACTAATCTTGGTTTATTGGGCGGGGTTGAGATCATTGCGATTTGTTCGCGTTTTAAAGTCAATGGGCGCCCACGGAAGGATAGTTCGAGGTCCAGGTTTCCGAGGTCCCCCTCGGCGGTCGTTCCATTTTTAAAGAAGAGTCGGTCAAATTGGTTTTCTCGCTGAGTAGAATCTTGATCTTCCAGTCTTTTTAAGATTCGATTGATGCGATAACGGACTTCGAAATCTGGATGGTCGAGGTTGGATTGCAGCATTTCCATGAACTGACCTGCCGTTTCAGCTTCGGAAAGTTTTTCTTCGGCTGCTTCCCGTTTTTGAAAACGAGGGTCTGCAAGGTCAGTAATTAATTGCCTAATGATATCGACTTTTTGACCCACTGGAGAATCACTCAACATGATCCGATTCAGTTCGGCAATTTTAAGTGTCTCTTCCCTGCTCTCTCCGCTGTCGGACACCCGGGTCCACTTTAAAGTCGGAGTTTTCACATCGACAGTGATGACGGTCCCCGATTGCAGGCTGATTTTGAATTCTTCTGCGTTTAAGGTGGCCTGCTTGGGTACCGCTTGAGTGATAACCAGCCCTAAGAGAAATAATGTTGCTACGCGAAGCCGGATTAGATTTGCATAGTCAAAGAGAGTTAAGTTGGTGATGGTTTTCTCCCTAGTTTTCTTGTTTCCATTTGGACACATCAATATAGCGGAAAGATCCATCGTTTTGTTGTGCAAGTTTGGTCATGAAATTCGTTGTGGATTGTAACGGGCCAATTCCGAATTGAATGCAGTGGATCTCGCACCCTGAAGGGGCGAGCTTCTGTATCGTTTTTAATTGGCCGCTGTTAAGCTCGGGATAGCCTCCGTCGGTCATGAAAATGATCGCATCGGGTTTAAATGCAAGGGCAGCAAACATTCCGTTTTCATGATTTGTAGATCCGAAAGCAGCCATGCTTCGAATGTGTCCTGGCACTTTTGCCTTATTGGTTTCGCTGGCTGCAAGTAATTGGCGTCGAAGCATCGTGTGGGTTCGTTGGTGGTAGCCAACGATTTGAAACTTGTGATACGGTTCCAATTGATTGATAGCTTCGGCAAGTTCTTGTCTTGCCGCCTCAATTACCCCAAGGCCCTGAGTGCCCATGCTGAAGGATCTGTCGATCAGAAAGACAAAAGATCTTCCCGAAACACCTCCACTTCCAAAGACACTTATGGTAGTCGGGTCGCCAACGGGGGCTCGGGATTTAATTAGTTTTTGATCGGCAGCGATTAGTTTCAAGTCATCTTTGGAAAGTTCGTAATGGGAATCGGCAGTGCCTCGTTTGATTGATTCAGACATGTCGTTGGCATCGGTGAGAGCCTCGGGGACAGCGGGGGGGCCGGCAAGTTCAGGGATGTCGGGAGTTTTCTGCGGTGCGGCCATCGCGGGAGGTGGTAGGGCAGACGGGTCCGATTGGTTGGTCTGGGATTCTGCCTGGCTTTCTTCGGGGAAATCTGATTCATCGAGGTATTCCGTGGTGTCGGTGTCAGATTGAACGGCTAAAACAACGCCGGCTCGCCGCAGTTTCCCCGCTTCAGGCTGGGGAGTTGTTGCAAAAATACCAAAAATTACAAAGAGAATTACTAATAAGCTGTGGGTCAAAAGCGACATTCCCAGAGGACGCCATTTTTGGTGCAGTGGCTGGATTGTGGTTGGTTCTACCATGAAGGCATTATTTTAGTTGAAAGTTGATTCGGTTTTTTGCCGTGATCCGGATTTTCAGGTGATCAATCAAGTCAATCAATTCCGCGGTTTAGTGGGGGAAGCAATCAAGTAATCGTAATTGTGTCGAGGATGAACTCAGAATACTAATTTTTGGCTTCTTATTATTATAGGTCGACGCTTCGTTTGGTTAGCTATCCCGCAAAGAATGGAATTTTCAAATTGGTGGACAGTTATTCGAGCTGTTCGGGAAAAAATTCGCAATTGGTCAAAATAATGAAACATTTAGAAAGAAGCGAAGTTTTGGATACCTTTTGAATGGAAGGTGGAACAGTAGCCCATTCATCGGTTAGAATCAGAGTCTAATCGAAGTGAGTGTGTTGGGTAAATGAGCCTCCGTTCACCGCGGTTTTAGCTGGACGAATCAACTTTTTGTTAAGATAAAAAAACGGCGACCAACCGAAGGGGTTTCGCGAGGGATTGAGTCAGCACTTTGTCAGTTGTTAGGTTGCAGTTGAATTGCACTGTAGCCTTCAATCGTAGGGATCTGTCCGGACGCCGGTCAGTGAAATGACGGTTGTGGCTGAGAGTGGGGCTTCGGCGAAATGGACTTCCGTTTTCAAAAAAAAATTTATTACCGAGTCAGGAAAATAGTATGAACGATCGTGTTTCTGGTGGCCAAGCTGAACTGAGTGGCGACGAAATTAAGGCACTGGAAAAACTGAGTGAATCTTATCGAGCGGTTCGCGAGCAGTTGGGTAAAGTGATTGTTGGTCAAAATGAAGTGATCGAGCAATTGATGATCGCGATTTTTGCGCAAGGCCATTGTTTGTTGGAAGGTGTGCCGGGGTTGGCGAAGACGCTGATGGTCAGCACTTTGGCAGACACGCTAAATCTTGACTTTAACCGTATCCAGTTCACACCTGACTTGATGCCAAGTGACATTGTAGGAACGGAAGTCATTCAGGAAGACAAAGCATCTGGCAAGCGAGAATTCAAGTTCCTGAAAGGTCCTGTGTTT
This sequence comes from Planctomycetaceae bacterium, assembly GCA_024225195.1. Taxonomy (GTDB): domain Bacteria; phylum Planctomycetota; class Planctomycetia; order Pirellulales; family Pirellulaceae; genus Mariniblastus. The sequence continues at coordinate 21,378 of JAAEMV010000768.1, forward strand.
GCCAATATCGTGCTGGCGGATGAGATTAATCGAACCCCGCCTAAAACTCAGGCTGCGTTGCTTGAGGCGATGCAGGAGAAACAAGTGACGATCGGTGGCGAGCGAAATCAATTGCCGGCGCCGTTTTTTGTGCTTGCGACGCAAAACCCAATCGAGCAGGAAGGAACCTATACACTTCCAGAGGCTCAGCAAGATCGATTCATGTTTAAGATATTTGTGAAGTATCCGAGCTATGAAGAAGAGTTTCAGATTGCTGCGACGACAACTGCAGATGTAAAGCACAACGTGGAGCAGGTTCTGTCCGGTGAGGATATTCTGCGATTACAGCAGCTTGTTCGTCGTGTTCCAGTTGCCCCTCATTTGATTCACTTTGCCCTACGGATTGTCCGGGCAACGAGAGTGCTTGAGGATGATTGTCCAGAGTTTGTGAAAGAGGCAATTTCTTGGGGTGCGGGTCCGCGTGGTGTGCAGAACCTTCTTTTGGGTGCCAAAGCGAGGGCAGTGCTTGAGGGGAGAAGTTACGCAACTACCGAGGATCTGCGAGCAGTTGCCAAACCGGTTCTGCGGCATCGAGTAATTACAAATTTCAACGCGGATTCAACGGGCGTGACGTCGGATGACATTATTGACCGTCTTCTCGATGAAATTCCGGAGCGCAGTGAAGGGGATCAAATCTCGCCTGAGCTTGTAAAAGCGTTTAGTTGAGTGAGGCCTTGAGTTGAAATTCGGCCCTTGGCTGAATGAAAACCTCTTGAAAATTAATTGCTTATTTCAAAAGAATGATCGTTTATGGCGACTGACAGTCCAGCAAATAAATATCTGGATCCAAAGACACTCGATAAAATCAAACGTCTAGAGGTTCGCGCCCGGTTGGTTGTTGAGGGCTTTATATCTGGACAGCATCGTAGTCCGTTTAATGGATTCGCAATCGAATTCGCTGCTCATCGTGAGTATTCGCCGGGCGATGATTTGCGGCATATCGACTGGAAAGTCTGGTCTAAAACGGACCGCCTGTACATTAAGGAATACGAGGAGGAGACCAATCTGAAGTGTCACCTCATCGTCGACTGCAGTAAATCAATGCGCTACGGCGAGGAAACGGGTTGGAGTAAGTTCGATTATGCTGCAACGGCGGCTGCGAGTTTAGGGTACTTGATGCAGCAGCAGCAAGATTCCGTTGGTTTGGTTTTGTACAGTGACAAAATCGATAAGAATTTGAAGTCATCGTCTCATCCGTCCCATTTGAAAATGCTGCTTCATGAACTCGAGCAGACTGAACCGGCAAGTACTACGGATGTCAGTGATCCGTTTATTGCCTTGGGATCACAGATTCGAAAACGCGGTGTCATTGCTTTGTTTTCCGACTTGTTCGTCGACCCGGAGGAGCTGGCGAAAGCGTTGGCGCAGTTTCGCTTGCGACGTCACGAGGTCGTTGTTTTTCATGTCATGCATCACGACGAATTGGAGTTTCCGTTTCAAGACAATACTCTTTTTCAGGGAATGGAGTCTGCCGGAGAATTGCATGCTGAACCACGTTCATTGCGGAAGTCGTATATGGAAGCGGTGGATCGTTATATGACACGCGTCAAAAAAGTTTGCGCGACGGCAGGGGTTGATCACGTTTTGCTAGACACCTCCAAGCCTTTGGATGGGGTGCTCTCGAGCTATCTCAATTTCCGGGCAAAGTCACGAAGAAAGAATCTCTGACGGTAATTACCTTGGCGGGCTGCTAGAGGTAAGCGATACATTTAATGGTTCACTTTGAGCAAAGTAAGTAATTGTTCGGGTGACGCGGGCGACAAAAGGAAAAGACAAAGATGTTAAGTTGGTTTTTAAATCCATGGATGTTGTTGGGTGGTCTCGCGATCGCGTCGCCCATCATTATTCATCTGCTTAATAAGCGGCGATTTAAAGTCGTCCAGTGGGCAGCGATGGATTTTTTGTTCGAGGCTGACAAGAAAAACCGACGACGCGTGCAGCTTGAGAACTTTATTTTATTGATGTTGCGTTGCCTTGCGATGCTGTTGGTGGCGTTGATGTTTTCTCGCCCTTTCCTACCTTCGAGTGTGACTCGTGTTCTGCAGCAAGCGCAGAAGGTTGAGCGGGTGATTTTGGTTGACGATTCGTTAAGTCAGAGAGTTTTGTTGGATGCTGAGCCGGCGTTTGATGTGACGAAGCGTCAGATTAAAGAGATGCTCGGTGAGTTGGCGGAATCGGATCGCACGGAAGATTGGTTGACGCTGATGTTAACGAGTAATCCCGAGCAGCCGCTCTTGGCCAATGAGCCGCTGACGAAAAGTACCCTGCCCTCGCTCGTTGAGGCGATTGATGATTTAGAGTGTGCCGATTCGAGTGCGGATTACACGGTGTCTTTGCTTGAGCTTAAACGATACGTCAGCGGGCAGCGGGAAGCGGGGGGGCGAATTGTTTACGCATTTTCCGATATGCGCGAGCGGGATTGGTTTAATGCACTCAATGCCGATACTGATTCGGCTCCGAACCGATTGTTGACGGATATTTCCGAACAAGCGATCGATTGTTTTCTCATCGATGTTGGGGGGGCGAATGATCAAAACCTGGCGATCACCGGCGTGCGACCGGGGAACCTTCAAGTTGCGGATAAAGTGATTCAATTTAATGTTTCGGTCGCAAATTATGGGACGCAGACAGTCAATCAAGTTCGGGTCTTGCTGCAGATAGATGACGGCCAGCCGGACTATGAAGTGATTCCCTCGCTTGCTCCAGGGCAGGAGACCGAACTTGCATTTCGCTATGTGTTCCCTTCGGAAGAGAGTGACGATTCCGAGATGTTGGAGGGTGGTCAGGTCAAGCCGCGGTTTAAGAGTTATCGCGTGAAGGCAGAGATTGATCGCCAATCACTCGGAGAGGAGGGACTGGCAGCAGATCAGTTGCTAGAGGACAGTGTTGGCTATTATGCTTCGAGGGTAAAAGATGGGATTTCTGTTCTGTTGGTTGATGGAGATCCATCGTCTGCTTCAGAGCGAAGTGAGACGCATTACTTACGAAGTCTCCAGGTTGCCGGTACTGGGATGAACATGAAAGTGGTGACTGCCAGCGAATTGGAGTCGGAATCACTTTCGGATTTTGAAGTTATTTTTCTCTGCAACGTCGACGAGGCTTCAACCGATCGCGTGAAGTCTCTTGAGCAGTGGGTCGAAGATGGTGGCGCTCTTGTTTTCATGCCTGGAAATCGAGTTCGTGCAAGTACCTTCAACGATACGTTCTATCAAAGTGGCGAGGGTCTTTCGCCGTTGGCTTTGGATCGCATGATGGGGGATCCAACCATGTCAAAGTGGGTTAATTTCGAAATTGATCCACAGATTCACCCGGCACTGAAAGTAGTCGTGGAGAGCGATGCTTCGAGTTTGTCCAACGTCGATGTGTTCAGTTGGTGGACTTCCAATCTGAATTCGGATTTGATTGGGAAGACACTGTCTGTTCCGCTCCGACTGAGCGATAAAGATAATTCTCCTGCGATGGTTGATTTAAGTTACGGCGCGGGGAATGTCATTGTGTTTACAATCCCAGGCGATGGCGACTGGACGATGTGGCCAAGTAGCCCAACCTTTCCTCCGGTCATGATCGACCTAGTCGACTACCTGGTGGGTTCAGGGGCGGAGGAGGGGGTCGTTGAATTGGGAGGTGAAGTTTCCTATCCGGTTGACATGTCAGCTTACGATAGCCGAGTCAGTCTGCGGGATCCCCAAAATGAGAAAGTGGAATCGATCGCCAAACCGAATGTTAAGCCGGACTCCGAATCGAATTCCAGTTCTGAGGATGGCGACGTGGCAGATGACGGGGCAAGTGTTTTATATCGAGTGAATTTCGATGGTGTCCAGCGGCGAGGGTTTTACGAACTGGGTTTGAGTCGCCATACCGGTGAAGAGGAAATGGTCTTGTTTGCGGCCAATGTTGACCCGCGGGAAAGCCAGCTGAAACGTATTCCGGCGAGTGCTCTGGAAGGTGACTTTTTGGGCGAAAAGGTAACAATGGTTGCGGCGGGTGGATTGGTCGGTCAGCAAGTTTCGGGTGGAGAAACTGAAATTTGGCTTCAGATCCTTTTGTTGTTATTTGCAGTGCTCGTACTTGAGCAGGTTTTAGGTTGGTATTGGGGCAAGAAACGGTAGTCCCTGGCAGGATTAGATTCTGGTAATTAAATGATGAATTTGCTCATTAATAGAACCCTTACGGTGGCCGTGACCATTGGTGTGTGGTCGTTGGTTGCATTGGTAATTCCTGAAAACGGTTTTGCTAGGCAGTTCCCTTTCGGGGTGCGCGGGGGAATGGCGGAGCAAGAAGAGGCGATTGAAGCGGGAGCTGTTTTAAAGACAGACCCAGAACTCGAAGATGTGCTTGAAAAAGCCGAGCGGATGCGAAATGACGGTCAGTACCGAGTCGCCTGCACGCTTTGGCAGGCCGTCTTGAACCGAAGTGGAGACGCATTGTTTTCGAGTGATGGCCAAATCTATTATTCGCTTGTCGAACAAGTCGAGGCGATTCTTGCTGAACTACCGCCTGATGGACTGGTGGCATATCGTGTGATTGCCGATGCTGCCGCAAAAGAAATTTTGGCGGAAGCGGCTGACGCTGCAGATGTCACTGCATTGAATAGTGTCGTTCGAAATTATTTTATTAGTTCTCTTGGGGATGAAGCGGCGTTTAATCTCGGCAGCATTTATCTCGATCAATTTGATTTCATCGGCGCACGGCGGATGTTTGAGAAAATCGCTAATCAGTATCCTGATCCTTCAGTTCCGATGGATGAGGTCTATGCAAAAATCGCACTTTGCCAGGCGTTCTTGGGAGATATGCCTGCGGCAAAGGTCGCCATTGCAGACGCGTTGGCGATTGATCGTAACTCAGATCAAGCAGTGTTAGTTAGTCGCTCGCTCGAGGAATTAACCGTTTCTAATGAACGAGACGAAGTGAATCTGGATTGGCGAATGCCGCTTGGGAATTCCCATCGTTACGGAGTCATGCAGGCAGTACCCGACGAGATGATGGAGGGCGACCTGGCGGCGAGTTGGCAGTTTTATTTCGAGCCGAAGGAACGTTACAACCGCAGCGCTGATGTTCAGGGGAATATGTTGACCGGTCGGAAAGCTTCTGGAGAGAGCGCTGGCGAGACACTTGATGCGATGGAAACCCGGTTGATTGATACTTGGAGAAACAAGAGTTGGAGGCCCGCTGGCGAGTTGTTGATTGATGGCGATCGATTGTTTTTTAAGACCGGTTCAGATCTTGCTGTTTGGGATCGGAAAAAGATTGAAGAGCTTTCTCAAGCCGGCAGCTTGGTGGATTCTGCGGATGCCGCGATCGCTTGGCGGAGTGTATGGAAGAATGCGTTTCAAATCGATGATGCAACCATGATGATGTCCACGATTCGCCGCAATTGGGGCGGTCGGGTTACCGGCCAGGCAAGTGGTGTGTCGAAGTTCCCGGAGAAGGCAGTTGAGATTAACCTATTCGGTGACCGAGTTTTTCAACAGATGTCGATTTGCCAAGGCATTGCGTATTCGATCGAAGGTAAATCATGGGATGATTCCAATATACACAAGCAACCGAAAGTCGCGCCTCAGTGGAATGCAAACTTTCGGAGGACGAGGGAGAATTTCCTGACCGCCTACGACGCGGAGTCAGGTCGTGTTTTATGGAGGTTGCCGCGCGAAGCATCAGAGAAAGAGCCGGTCGCCTTTAACGGCGAAACGGACGAGTCGGAATGGCTTGAAAGTGGCGGTTTCATGGCCGCACCTGTTGCATTTGGCGACCTTGTGATTGTGCCCGTCAACAGTGGTGGTGCGATTTCAATTTATGCGCTCGATCCTAAACGTGAGGGTAAAACTGTTTGGCAGTCGTTTTTGTGCGACGAGCCCGAAACTGGTTCGGTGCCATGGTCTGCGATTGAGCTTTCTCTTGAAGGAAGTGACCTATTTGTCAGTTGTGGAATGGGGGTTGTGTTTGTATTAGACCCCGCGACAGGGACGGTTCGATTTGCGAAGCGTTATCGGAGGGTTGGGCAAGCGGATAATTTTGGACGCCGAAGTGGTTGGACAGTAAACCGGCTGAATTTTGATGGTTGGTCGAGTGACATTGTAATTCCATATGGAAAACAAATGGTTTGCTTTAGTTCGGACACTGACTCGATTGAAGCTTTCGACCGAAATACGGGAGAACTGATTTGGCGAACGGAAATGAGCCCAGTCGGATTTAAGGTCGACTATGTTATTGGCGTTTACGAAGACGTGTTATATGCCGGTGGATTTGAAACTGTCGTGGCTTACGATCTCAAGGGGCAGGGGCGAATGATTTGGGGTACGGAACAGATGTTTGACGGACGTCAATCATTGGGACGTGGAGTTGTGACTCCCAAAGGCATTTACTTACCTGTAGAGGATCGCATTTATCAATTGTCACTAAAAGGGAAAAATGGCCGCGCAGAAGTGCTGAAGCAAGTGCATGTTGATTTAGGAACGAATGCGCCTGTCGGTAATTTATATAGCGACGGCGAGAGATTTTGGGTTCACGGTGCAAATCGCCTTTATATGTTGGATTCAAAACGGGCTGACGAATAGTTTGGGGAACGTGCTGTCACGCTTCTTTATGGTTGGTGAGTAAGTGATTCGATAAACGAATCGGAAACTGCTGACCGACGAATTTGATCATTGTAAGAATTGAGAAAACGTTGAATTTTATTGCCGAAAGTAGATTGTTGGAGTGGTTGGTTGGCGCCGACCCCGATCGCGCTGGCACGCCCCGATTGCAATGGTCAAACATGCCAGAGTCCTGGGGTGTCTTTGTTCTGCTTGCGATTTTAGCGGCGGTTGTGTTTGGTGTTTTTTGGATGTATCGCCGAGAGATCAATACTTGCCCAATGCCAATCAAGTTGGCGATGGCCGCCCTGCGGTTGGCCGTGCTGCTTTTGCTGATCATGATGTTCTTAAAGCCCTCCGTGTTTTACCAGCAAGTAAATGAAATTAAGCCAACGATCGCAATGTTGCGAGATAGCTCTCTTTCATTCGACCGCGGAGACAGTTATCGCAGTGAAGATCAACAAAAAAAGTTAGCAGAGCTTACCGGTTTGTCCGTTGCCGCGATTGGTGATGGGCAGGTAAAGCGATCCGCGCTCGTGAATCAAGCGTTCGCAAAGAATCCGGCATTGTTGGAAGAATTGAAGGACAAAGGGGCACTTCGGATTGTCAACTTTTCTGATGGCAATGTGCCCATTGCAGTGATACCTGCAAATGTGAAAAAGCAGACCGAAGATGCAAAACCAGAGGCCTCAGAGACGCCGGCGGATCCGGAAGACCAAGAAGCCGAGGGGCTAATCCGCAAAACGATTCCAGATCTCGAAGCCAGCGGTTTGGGGACGGATATTTGGCAAGCGTTGCGTGAGTCGCTCGATGATGCGAGCCGATTGTCTGCAATTCTTTTGATTAGTGACGGGCAGCATAATGGAAGTGAAGATCCAGTTGAGATTGCTCAGAAAGCGGCGGAGCAAGGTGTGCCGATCTTTGTCGTTGGTGTCGGCGATCCGAATCCACCCAAGAATATAGCGGTCACCGAAGTTTACGTCCGTGATCGAGCCTATCCTGATGAGCCTTTTGAGATAGAGGCTGTGCTGCAGACCTCGCAGGTTGGCGATGAAGGAATGCCGGCTCAAATTGAAGTTGAATTGATTCAGCAACCGGTTGATTCACGGACTGGCAAGCCGGGATTACCCGAGAAAGTGAAATCGAAAAACGTCTCCATTCCTGAAAACGGTGGTCGAATTCGCGTTGATTTTGATCATATTTTGAACCGGTCTGGTAAGTATGTATTTACGGTGCAAGTCAAGGCGTTGGAAGATGAAACTGAGGTCGCCGACAACGCGCGGGTGACTTCGGAGATGGAAGTCGTTGATGAGAAGGTGAAGGTTTTGTTAGTGGCGGGTGAAGCAAGTTGGGATTACCAGCATGTTTATAAGCTACTACAGCGGGATCAGACCATTTCGCTTAGCTGTTGGCTTCAGACGATGGACGAAACGCGACCCCAAGAGGGTAATGCTCCGATTTCGCGATTGCCGCGGACGATTGATGAGTTGGGAGCGTACAACGTCGTGATGATGTTTGACCCAAATCCGGAGGAGTTCGATGAAAATTGGATGGATCTGCTGAAGGACTTTTGCAAGTTCAAAGCAGGCGGGGTTTTGTTTATGGCGGGGCCTCAGCACACAAGTGAATTCGTCACCATGAATCGGTTGAAATCGATCCGCGAGTTACTCCCGGTAAGGTTTGGAGACACTGAATTCATCGATACGGTGGAGGCACTCGCATCTGCCAAAGAGATGCGGTCCGGGCAAATGCTAGTGGTCAATCACAACCTTGATCACCCGGTCATGAGTTTCCGGAGTGACCCGGGGGACAACGCCAAGATCTGGGATTTGATTCCCAGTGTGTTATGGAGTTTCCCTGCGATTGCTGCCAAACCGACAGCGCGCGTGTTGTTGGAAAGCGGAGATCAGGTCAATGCCGAAGGGAACCAGCCATTAATGGTCGCAGGCCGATACGGTGCCGGATCCGTGTTATACCTTGGTTTTCAAGAGTCTTTTCGATGGCGGCCGGTTGGCGTGCAGGCTCAGTATTTTGATAGGTTTTGGATCCAGGTTGTTCGGTTTCTCGTGGAGACTCGTTCTTTGCAAGGATCGCGGCGGGGTTTTATCGATACGGAGAAATCTGAGTTTGAACTGGGAGATCGAGTGTTATTGGTAGCCCGGGTGCTGGACGAGCAATTCAAGACATCGACGGCCCCGATCCAAAAAGCAATCGTGCGAGCCGAAGATGGGCGAACCCAGACTGTGGAATTGAAAATGCTCCCCAATCAAGAGGGTAGCTATGAAGGTACTTTTGTCGCTCAACGAGTTGGTAATTTTGAAGGAACGGTTTCATTTGGTTCAGGTGACGCCGAGGGCAAGTTGATCGATCCAATTGCGTTTCGTGTGGTTCCTCCAAGTGCCGAATCGGGGGCCTATTGGTTGAACGAAAAATTATTAACAGAAATAGCTGGCCAGTCAGGCGGGAAGTATTTTCGATTAGAGCAACTTGCCAGTGTGCCGGATGTATTGCCAACGTTGGTGACTCGGGCTGAATTCAACAGTCCGCCGAAACCGCTTTGGGATGTTAATCCGTATCTGCGGTGGTTGTTTTATGGGTTGCCAGTTGCGTTGCTGTCCATCGAGTGGATTTTACGTAAGTGGTACAAGTTGTTGTAGCAAAATGGTTGATGTTGAGAATGGTCTCGACTTTCAAAGTAATGAACTAACAGGCGATTTAGAAATCGGCAAATTCAAGGTAAGCGTTTTCAATGGCATCGGTCACGACAACCTCTAAAAACATGCCCAAACTGGTCATGGAAAAACTGCTTCGCATGCGAAGTAAATTAACGCGTTGGATCCTAATCCATGGGCTGGGGCGCTGGTTGATTGCTATCTTGGCGGTTCTGGCCTGCGATGTAGCGTTGGATCGCCTGTTTAAAATGGACTTTGCTCAGCGGGTGGTCATGCTGATTGCAATGGCTGTCGCTGCCGTGGTCTATTTTGGCGTTCGGGTGCTCAAGCCGTTGTTGTCTCGACTTAGTGACGATGCCTTAATTTATGAAGTTGAAAGTAAGAATCCCGAGTTGAAGGAAAGTTTGCTTTCCAGTGTTCAGTTGTCTCGAGAAGAAGAATGGAAACAGTGGGGGACGTCTGCGGAGTTGGCTGCGGCGACGATTGAGCAAGGGATCGAAAAATCAAAGGCCGTTGATTTTTCTAAGGCTCTCGATCTCAGTCGGCATTTTCAAAACTGGTTGTTATTGATCGCCGGTATTGGAATGGCTGCGGGGGTTGGTGTTGGAGTCGCTCAGACAGATTTTTTGAGGACTTGGTTTAATCGAAATATTTTGTTGCTCGAAGATCAATGGCCACAAGCGACTTATCTCGAAATCGTCGGAGCGGTCGACGGTGAATTGATTTTGCCTCGTGGTGGAGATCATCGCCAGTTGGTTCGCGTGAGCGAAGATAGTCTCGAGAAAGACGTGTCGGTCTCTTTGGAGATTAGCCATCAAGGTGGAAAGACGTTCCACCAAATGAAACCGACGGGGAAGTTAGATGGGCGCGAGCACGTTTTTGTGTTCCATAACGTTTCGTCTCCGTTTCGGTTCCGAGCATCCGGTGGCGATGATGTAACTTCGTGGGTCGATGTAAAACTAGTTGAGCCTCCCAGCGTAATCCAGTTGGATTTAAATGTGCTGATGCCAGACTATACGGGAGTGCTGCGGAAGGAGCTGCAGGGAGCGGGGCCGCATTCAGTTTTAGTTGGCAGTCGGTTGGAAATTGGAATTAAGACGAATAAATCTCTGTCCGCGGCTAACCTGAAGATCGATGAAAAAATTTATGCCATGCAGTCTGGCGAGAATGATACAGAATTCAGCTTAACCATTCCTGGAGAGGGCGAGGAATTGGTTGGCGGTGAATATGAGTTCGAATTGGTTGACAGCTCTGGAATGAAAGGAGCTCGCCGGTCTAAGTTCCGGGTGACAATTAAGGACGATGATTCGCCCAAAATTAGGGCAAGCTTACTGGGAATTAGCGGGTTGGTATCGGCTAGAGCGAACTTACCAACTTCGTATCAGGCTGTTGATGCCTACGGATTAACACAATTGGCTTTCGATGCGACTTGGAAGACGGGTGATAACGATGAGAAAACCGGCCAGCGGGAGCTGGTGTTTTCGGAGCCGCGGCCCGGGGAAGATGGGCTGCCGGTGCGGCAAATCAAAGATTTTGCTGAATTGGATCTCGAGCCGCTGAGCCTGTCTCCCGGCACTAGTTTTCGATTTTCGGTGACTGCGAAAGATAATTACCCAGGGAAACCAAACGTCGGTCGTTCCCAAGAATTTTTGTTGAGAGTGGTAACGGACGAAGAGTTGCGAGCAGATTTGTTGAGGCGGGAAATCGAGCAACGAAAAGCGTTTGATGATCAAGCCTATCAGGTTCAGTTAGCTTTGATGACCGAAATTCAAGCGATCGCGGCAAGAACGCGAGCGGACAGTGTGAGTCAGGAAGAATTCGATTCGAAACGCGAAGCGGCACTGATTGCGCTGGTGCGGAAACAAAAAGGAGTTGGCACGGTATTGGATCGCGTCGCGAATCGGTTCGAAGAGTTTTTGGTTGAAGTTAAAAATAATCGTTTGGATGAAGCTGAAAATCAACTGGCGCCCGAACAACGAATTGAAACGAGATTTGATGAGCGGATTATCGGGCCAATTCGGCAACTTGATTCTGAAATGATTTCTTTAGCCAGTCGGCAATTTGATAATGCTCGACGAGCAGTTCGGGATCAGGCTGAGTTAGAAGAGGTTGTGGATCAGTCGGTCGAGCTGCAACTCGCGATACTTGAAGAAATGAAAAGAATTCTGAGTGCGATGGCGGATTCCGAAAGCTTCCAGGAAATTATTAATGATTTCCTAGAAGTAAAAAGCAAAACAACAGAAATTAAGGGCGGTATCAAAGATCGTATTAATCCCGACGATGGGATATTCGACGGTGATGACGACGATATTTTTGATAAATAAATCTAACATTTTGCCAAATAAGACGTTATCGATTGTGGGTCGGGTTGGGCAAAGAGGAGCAGGGGAATGGTAGTAGAAAACCGATTAAGTTTTTTAAGAGTGGCAATCATCGCCGCCCTCGTTTCGATAGCAAACCTAAGTGCGCTAGTAGCGCAAGATGACACTCAGGGCTCCGATTTAAAAACGGAACTAGGAGTTCGTCAGCGTCTCGTTGAACGGAAAATGTCCGAGTTGGAGACAAAGCTCACGGTCATCGCTGAGAAGCTTCGAGAAAAGGAACCCGAACGCGCAAAACTACTCGTTGCTGCTTATCAGCAATCGAAAGAACGGCTGATTACGAAAAAAATGGCTCAGATAAGTTCGTTACTCGATACCGAAAAGTATCAAGAAGCCGATCAGTTACTAGACGAAGTAATTAAGAATTTGGAGTCCTTGATTCGACTGCTAACGCAACAAAAAGATCAAAAAGCATCAAAGAAGGATCAAGAGAAAATGCTCGAACGCTGGAAACAGCAAATTCAAGAGCGACTGCAAGAGCAGAAAAGTCAAACCAAAGACACGGAAAAGATTGCTGAAAAAGATAAGACGATTAAGAACTTGGAAGCCCAGATTAAAAAATTAGAAAATCTGATCGGCAAGCAAACAGAGGTTATCGAAAACACAGATGCGAAATCAAACGCGGGCTTGCGAGCGTTGGATGGCGTTGCCGATGAGCAGTTCGAAATTCGAAAACAGACGGAATCACTGAAAAAAGAGATTTCCGGCTCAGAAGACGCTGAAACAGCAAACGATGGTAAGCCGAGTGATGGTAAGCCGAGTGATGGTAAACCGAGTGATGGTAAACCGAGTGATGGTAAACCGAGTGATGGTAAGCCGAGTGATGGTAAGCCGAGTGATGGTAAGCCGAGTGATGGTA
>JAAEMV010000769.1 GCA_024225195.1 Planctomycetaceae bacterium
GCGGTGAACCGCGGGGTCTGGATACGTTCGCGTCTGCTGGGTGATCCGCCGTCCGATCCGCCGCCTGACATTCCTTCGCTACCGGAACCATCCGGCGATGCCAAAACCGGAGCTGTATCAGTCAAGCAGAGATTGGATTTACATCTCAAGACCGGCACAACGTGTTTCGACTGCCACAAAGATATCGACCCATGGGGCATTGCCGCAGAAGACTTTGATGCGGTGGGCCTGCCGCGAACCAAAATTCAAAAGGCTGGCCCGGTTGTTAAGAAAGTCGTTATCGACGAACAAGAGATCAACGGCCTGTTGCCGTTGAAGCAATTCCTACTCAAACATCGCCAGGAGCAATTCGCGTATGGTTTCACGCGGCACATGCTTTCTCATGCCCTAGGGAGACCGCTTACATTTCGTGATGAGAAGACAGTGCTGGCTTTGCAATCAGAATTCAAAAAAAGTGGATACAATATGCGTATCCTGATCAAAGCGATTGTTACTTCAAACGAGTTCCGGCAAGGTTAACAAAAACGGTGA
>JAAEMV010000770.1 GCA_024225195.1 Planctomycetaceae bacterium
CCTTTCTGCAACAGCACCATTCCCTCAAGACTCTTGACCGTCCGCAGTTCGTTCAGCGAAACCAAACGTTTCAGTTTTTTGACCAATTTAATATCGACCATAAACCAGCGCGGAGTCTCTTGTTTCGACTTCGGGTCAAAATGTTTATCTTTGGGATCAAAAGCCGTAAAGTCTGGATAGGATTCCTTGACGATCTTCGCCGTTCCAGCGACTCCTGGGGGTTTCGCATTACTGTGATAGAACAGCACCTGATCCCCTTTCTTCATATCGTCCCGCATGAAATTCCGAGCCTGGTAATTTCGCACACCATCCCAACAAGTTGTCTTGTTTTTCTCTTCGGCAAGGTCATCAATCGAGTAAACCAGCGGTTCGGATTTCATCAGCCAGTATCGTGTTGTATCAGCCATGATATTTACGCATCCTCTAGAAAACTAAACTAACTTCGCAACAACCCAACTTCGAAATGGGCGACAGCCGTTAAGAGATTGCGCTGGTGACTAAATCCAGAATCATCCTGAAGCGATTGAAGGCTTCGGAACCCAACGTCATGTCCATCCAACCTGGCGGGCAGTTAACGTTTTGCTGCACGCAGATTACCTTGCCGGAAAGCTTCTGCCATTGCTTGAGGAACTTCAGATTCGGCCAGTACTAACTGGGCCTTTTGGCTCGCCACGTCCGCTTTCATTTCTTGTTCAGTTGCGATCGCGTCGGCGCGTCTTTTTTCAGCGGCCGCTTGTGCCACACGAGTATCCGCTTCAGCTTGATCAGCTTGAAGCCTTGCACCAATATTCTCGCCAACATCAATGTCAGCAATGTCAATTGAAACGATCTCGAATGCCGTATGAGCATCTAAGCCACGCTCAAGAACAGCACGAGAAATACGATCGGGGTTTTCCAAAACATCTTGATGGCGATCCGATGATCCAATTGAGGAAATAATTGACTCACCCACCCGAGCAATAATGGTCTCCTCGGTAGCACCGCCGATCAATTGCTCAAGATTCGTTCTGACGGTGACTCGCGCGCGAATTTTTAACTCAACACCGTCCTTAGACATCGCGCTAAGAAAATTCTTACCACTTCGCTCGGGATCAGGGCAGTCAATCACTTTGGGGTATACCGATGTTCGCACTGCATCCATGACATCTCGACCAGCCAAATCGATCGCAGCAGAGCGATCAAAATCAAGATCGATATTGGCTCGCTGTGCAGCGATGATGGAGTTGGTCACTTTCATCACGTCACCCCCGGCAAGGTAGTGCGCTTCCAGTTGTTCGGTACTAATTCCATCTTTGCGACTGATGTTTAAGCCAGCCTGCTTGGCCATCACTTTCGCTTTGACAATCATGTCGGGGCGAACTTTTCGGAATCCCATCGTGATCAAACTAACGAGGCTAACATCCGCCCCGGAAGTATACGCTTGTACCCAGAGCTTGCCGTAACGAGCGAAGGCAAGTAATAAACCGAGTGCGATAAAGACAAGTACGCCGGCTCCGGCGATAAGCAGAATCGTTCCGTTATCACTTTGGCCTAGTAACAAATCATGGATTTGAGTGGTATTGATCAACTGCACGGACTTCCTCGGCATTGGTTTGAAGTTGATGGATCGAAATCTCTTCGATGTCTGCTTAGCTCAGCAGCCTCGCGTTGGGCTCATCATAACGTATTTAGACTCAATTTACAGTTATCCCTCGACAGAGTGACCCTGATTTTTCTCGACTAACCTGCAAAGCTCGATTCAAAAACATCCTCTAATATCTCAAAAACCACTGCAAAACCGATCATTCGCTACGACGCTAATCAATCCAGCCTCCGCCGAGAACTTGATCTCCATCGTAGCAAACGACCGCTTGTCCTGGAGCGACTCCATTTTGCGGTTCATCGAATTCAATTTTCAATCGGGAATCGGGAAGTATTTCAGCGGTTGCTGTATGGGCTCGACTGTTGTAGCGGATTTGCGCGAGGCATTGAAATGGTTCACTCGGAACCGGAGCCAACCAATTGGTTTTGCTTGCGGTGAGACTTTTTCGACCTAGCTCAGCTAACGAGCCGATCACAACTTGCTTTTTCAGAGAATCGATTCGAACGACGAAATATGGCTCGCCCATCGCGACTCCCAACCCCTTTCGTTGCCCAATTGTAAACCGCTCGATTCCGGGATGGTTCCCGACAACGGTTCCATCGGTCGTAACAATCTCGCCCGCCAAAGCACCACCATGCTCGTCTACCACATCACCCCGCCGTTGCCGAACAAATTCATCATGCTTTCCAGAAGTCACAAAACAAATTTCTTGACTGTCTTTCTTTTCCGCAACGTTCAGCCCAAGCGTTCCGGCAATCTCGCGAATGGCAGGCTTTTGATACTGCCCAACCGGAAGTAACATTCGCTCAAGAAATTTCGGCTTAATCCCAAACAAGACGTAGGACTGGTCCTTTCCGGGATCGACTCCCCGCAGCAATTTTATTTCCCCTTCCGTCCGAGTCATCTGCGCGTAATGACCTGTCGCCAAGAACTCTGCTCCGACGCTATCTGCGTAATCAAATAATTTCCCAAACTTGATTCGATTGTTACACATCACGCACGGGTTTGGCGTACGGCCGACCGTGTACTCGTCGACAAAGTAATCGATAATTCCTCGGAATTCTTCTTCCAGATTCAATGCGTAAAAGGGAATTCCCAATCGCTCAGCCACTCGGCGACCGTCCTCGGCATCAGAAACACTGCAACACCCCTGTTTATGATCAGCGCGATTATTGAGAACTGGCAGGAGGGGGGAGGACTCCATTTTTCCATCAATCGAACAAGCTTCAACCGCTTTTTCCCCATGTCTCATGAACACGCCAATCACTTCATGACCTTGCTCGATCAATAGGTGCGCAGCGACGCTTGAATCCACGCCTCCCGACATCGCTAGTACAACTCTTGCCACCCTTAAGCCTTTTCTATTAGAAAATTCAAACGATCCACTGAAATCAACTGCTCGAACTGCCCCTATCGCCGCAGGCATCGGAAAAACAGGCAGACTGACGCAGATTTACCTCCAAGTCTAGAACCAACCGCGGAGAACGGCAACCTTCACCAAGTCTCCGTTTCGCCTATCGGATCTCCCGTTTGACCGGTATGATTCTGTCTCAATTTACTTCTGACCACAGCAACCTTTTCAATTGCCGGCAGATCCCCAAGTCAATCCGACGATTCGCGCAGCGGATTTAGCCATTTTGATTGGCTTTCTTGGGATCAACCGCGGTCGCGACCAGCAGCGTGAATACAAAAGCAATCCCATGACTCAACGTAAAGACATTCGAAACATCGTCATCATTGCCCACGTCGATCATGGGAAAACGACTCTTGTCGATTGCCTGCTTCGTCAGAGCGGTCAATTTCGAGAATCGCAATTACAGGGCGAGCGAATTTTGGATTCGGGAGACATTGAAAAAGAACGCGGAATTACCATTCTCGCCAAGAACATCGCCCTGCCGTACAAGGGCGTCAAAATTAATATCATTGACACCCCTGGCCACGCTGATTTTGGCGGTGAAGTCGAACGCGTCCTGAAAATGGCCGACGGTGCGCTACTCCTGGTCGACGCTGCCGAAGGACCAATGCCGCAAACACGATTCGTGCTTGGCAAAGCACTCGAAGCTGGACTCAAGCCGATTGTCGTTGTCAATAAAGTTGATCGACCCGATGCCAGAACCGCCGAAGTGGTTGACGAAGCCATGGAGCTGATTCTTGAAATGGGCGGTGAAGAATATCTCGACAACTTCCATTTCATCTACGCCTCTGCCAAAGAAGGATTCGCAACCCACGAACCCAATACGTTTTCCGGAAACATGGAACCTCTACTCGACCTCGTGCTAGAGCAAGTGGCTCCGCCTACGATCGAGCCGGGAAAATTTCGAATGGGCGTAACGACCATGGACTGGTCAGAATTTGTTGGCCGGATTGCTGTCGGAAAAATCCTCAGTGGCTGCATCAAAAAAGGTCAAACTGTAAACGTGATCGGCGGCGACGGAACACCCCGACAATGCAAAATTTCTACACTGAACTCATTTGACAAACTTGGACGAATCGAAGTCGAACGAGCCGAGGCGGGCGAAGTCGTAGCGATCATGGGAATCGAAGATATCGAAATTGGTGATACAATTTGCGATCTCGAAGTTACCGAACCGCTGCCAAGAATTTCCGTGGATGAACCAACTCTGGAAATGGTTTTTTCAATCAACAGTTCACCTCTGGTCGGCAAAGAGGGAAAATATGTTACCAGTCGCCAGCTTCGAGAACGCCTCACCAAAGAACTCGACCGTAATGTTGCACTGCGTGTCCGACCAATGGAAAGCGGGGATTCTTTCGCCGTCGCAGGACGAGGCATTTTGCATCTCGCGGTGCTCATTGAAACGATGAGACGCGAAGGGTTCGAGCTATCGGTCGGAAAACCAAAAGTCGTAATCAAGGAGATCGACGGGCAACAACACGAGCCATTCGAATCTCTCGTCGTGGAGGTTCCAACGGATAAATTCGGGCCCGTGATGGAAATGGTCGGAAATCGTCGAGGCGAACTGCAAGAAATGACTGCCCGTGGCGAGTTCACGCTTGCTAATTTTGTCATTCCTTCGCGAGGCCTGATCGGAATGCGTACAAAAATGCTCAACGCCACTCAGGGCACCGCAATTATTAACCATCGGTTCTTAGAATTCCGCGTTCTCGAGGGCGAAATTGCCGCTCGGCCCAATGGTGTGATGATTTCGATGGTTCCCGGAAAAGCAGTCGGATTCGCGATCTTTGGACTCCAACAACGCGCTGACATGTTCGTTTCACCAGGAGACGATGTTTACGAAGGAATGATCGTTGGAGAAAACGCTCGGTCAAACGACCTCCCCGTCAATCCGACCCGTGCGAAA
>JAAEMV010000771.1 GCA_024225195.1 Planctomycetaceae bacterium
AATGGTTGACTTTCCATTGAGGCTATGACTTCGCGCCCAGGAATTCCCTTTGAGAACTAATATTTTGGATGATCCTTTATCGAATAGGCTGAGTGGAAATTGGAAGGGATAAGTGGTTGTTGCTTCGACCTTTATTTCTCTCTTAGCATCCGCGGTTGCTCCATTATCCAGAATTGCACGAGAGCTATTGTCGTATAGGCCGACAACAACTGCTGTACTTATCATATTTTCTTTGCCGGCATTTGAGGTTTCATTGTCGATCGCACTCTCTGCTAACGTCCTCATTTTTGAAACTAAGATCGATTGCACCGAGATGTCTTGATTTGAATAGAGGTTGGATTCACCACCGACTCGAGCAAGGACATCGTTTTGGGCTTCGTTTAAGGCTAAAGCACTGGCAAAGTCGATCGGCAGGTTGGTGCCATTAGTTAAGTTGCTCAGTTTAAGGGCATCGAGTATGGGTTTTATTTTGTTAGTAAAGAACTTCTTTACTTTGACCGGAGTTGTTTTTTGCTTAATTGTCGGTGCTTTCCCGCCAAGGCCTGAAAATGCTTCGGAATTTTCCACTGTTTCTAGATCCGCTTTGATTGTGATCCCGTGATCATCTTCAAAACCAGGAGTTGCAGCGAGTGCGGTAACGTTGCCCTCGACCTCCGCGGCGACATTAGCATTTGGGAATGAAAAAGCTACAACAAGGCCTAATCCACCGTCCGTATAAACATTACTTGAAGCTTTACTCTTAACCTTCTGCTTACCTTTGGCCTCGATGATTACATCCGTGCCTGCGGTGATGTTTGAATCTGGTGCGATATAAATCGTGGATTTCAAATCAGTTTTGGCCAAAGCAAATGCGAACGAAAGACGTTCCTCGGTGTTTGAAGGATTCTTGTTTTTTTCGGTAATTGCCTTGGCTACTGATGCTAAGTCAGCCTTGGTCTTAATCTCAACCTGATTCTGGGCATCGATTACAACTCCCTCTTCGATCGTGACGTCAGCTTCGGACTCTGACAGCATGACGGCGATTGCTTGGTACTTACTTTTTACGTTAACCTCTTCACCACTCTTTGTCGTTGCGGAGATCTTTACTTCGCTCGCTGCATCTAGGATTGAATTTTCACCGATCGTTACGGTAGCGGATGTCTTCTCTTTTGCAAAAAAAGCGGGCAATTCGTTTGTCGATGTAAGAATGCCAGGAAGTTGACCATCGAGAAAGTCAGCAAATGTTTCCCAATTTGAAATGTCTTCGTCGCCGACCGCCTCAATGATTTCCTCAAATGTTGGAATCTTTGACGAGCCACCAGCAAAAGCCTTAATGGTTATGTCTTTTCCGCGTATTTCAACCGTGCCTAAATCAACAAAGCTCGAAGCTTCCTGGTCCAAAAATTTCCATGCTTCACTAGGGTTTACGGTGCCAGCAGCCAAGTCATTGATCAGTGAGAGCAATTCAAGAAAACTTGCGAGTTGATCTTGGGCGTCAAGCGTAACGTCCGCCGGAGTATGGATTGAGCCAGCTTCGACATCGGCGAGGAATGTAGTTCCATCGCCTACAGTGATCTCTTTAGATTTTAGAGAAATATTGGCTGAGTCTTCGATTGATGGATCAGTAAAGTGATCACCGCCGGTGGCGATTGCTCTCGTGGAGATGGTGACGTTGTCACCAATGGCGATGTTCCCGTCGAAACCAGGATCTTTAATGGTGAATCCAAGGGGCGTTGCGATAAACGAATTGTCAGCAACGGTGTTTTGCTCAACTTTTACATCGAGCTTTCCGCCGGTGGGTAGAAGATTAAGGTCGCTTTGAATGGTGAGAGAATCGATATTTGCACCACCATCAACAGTGACATTTTTGAGGCCAATATTGGGCCCAATATCGAGTTCTACCGTGTCCTGTCCACCTTTTCCCTCGATGGTCATTGAAATGGGAGTAGCGGGATTGCCCATTTCATAGAACTGTACGCCTGGAACTGTGTTATCTAAGTCATTAGTAGGCGTACCGCCGTTTTCGCTCCAAGTTAAATGATTATTGCTGTCTACTTGAATGACGAAATCGTCTGCTCCAATGTCACCGGTGAGCGTGAATTCACCTCCGGTAAATGTAGCGGTGGTCGCCAGAAGTTGCCTTGGCTCGAGTGGGCCGTAGGCTAGATTTGATTTTGCTCGTGGTTTTGACTTGCTTGTTTTGGAATTCTGCGCGTAGATCCATTTGAACATGAGGCACCGGCGGGAGTGGGAGGTAGGTGGGAAGTGGTATGCCATCTCTTTGCAAGGTTTGTGCCAATCGAAATGAATTCCTCAGCATCGCTAGAAAAACTATGTTTTCGTAGGAAAACTTATTTGTTATTGGTTTTTGATCTGGAACGGGCCGCCAAGCAAAAATCTCAATCTGCGACATTGATTCTAAATACGAGACGATTTTCACGGCGTAGAATTTTTCATCTCGGTCGGTATTTGTTGCTGGTGTTAATGTTGCCCATCTAAACAAAGTTTTATTCGCTTACGGTTAGAAACAGGTGGGTTGGGGGGCTGAGGGCAAGTTCAAATTATCTTGGGCGATTGAGTATTGGATTAGCCAGTTTGCAAAAATCGACACATTGACCTTTAGTTCCAACATTTGCAGCTATTCGAGTCAATTTTCGCTGTTGCGAAATTGAATAACGGTTTTACAAATATTAGACTTTCAGTTTGGAAAGCAGTTTGCCTGAGAAGACTATGAAAAACTGGATGCTAATTATTTGCCCCTTGGCTGCCGTACTGTTTGGGAGCGTGCTGTCGGGTTTAGGGTTTTCGCATGAAATTTGTATCACCGCAGCGATAACCGTTTGGGTCGCCGCGTGGTGGATTACTGAGCCAATTTCAATTCCCGCGACTTCGTTGATTCCACTAGCGCTATTCCCAATGTTTGGGATTTTATCTCCAGACGATATTGCCAGTGCGTATGGCAACAAGCTGGTTCTATTGATGCTTGGTGGTTTCATGCTATCGGCTGCGATGGAATCGAGTGGTGCTCATAAACGAATCGCATTGGGGATGGTGAATCTGTTCGGACGCGAAAGTGGGCGTCGGTTGGTTTTTGGTTTTATGATGGCATCGGCTATTTTGAGCATGTGGATCTCGAATGCCGCAACGACATTGATGTTGCTACCAATCGCAATGGCAGTCGTTGCTCAGACGAGTAATCGAAGATTACAGGTGGCTCTTTTGCTTGGGATTGCCTACGGAGCGAGCGTTGGAGGCGTGGCGACTCCGATCGGAACACCGCCGAATCTAGTATTCATGGGGGTTTATGAAGAAGCCACGGGGGTTGAAATTGGCTTCTTGGACTGGATGAAGATGGCACTGCCGGTCGTTTTGATCATGTTACCGGTGGTGGGTTTTTGGTTGACTCGCGGAGTTGGAACCATCGATCCAATCCAATTGCCTAGTGTTGGAAAATGGCGCAAAGAAGAAATTCGAACGTTAATTGTTTTTGGGTTAACCGCTTTATTTTGGGTGACTCGCCAACAACCTTTTGGTGGCTGGGTTGGATTCGCGGAAGGGCAGGGCCTTTCCTTGGTTTACGCGAATGATGCTTCGGTGGCTTTGGTTGGTGTTTTGCTCTTATTCGTCCTCCCTTCGGGAGATGGTGGTAGGCTGTTGGATTGGGATACCGCTGCAAAAATACCTTGGGGTGTATTGGTGCTCTTCGCTGGCGGTTTGTGTTTAGCCAGCGCATTTAAAGCATCGGGATTGAGTGAGATGTTAGGAAACTCAATTTCATCTTTGGGAACGCTACCTGTTCTTTTGAGCATCGCTGCAATTTGTTTGGCAGTTACCTTTTTAACCGAGGTAACGAGCAATACGGCGACAACCACAATTCTATTACCAATATTGGTAACTGCAGCGATTGCGTCTGAAATTGATCCAAGGCTATTTATGATTCCTGCGACCATTAGCGCAAGTTTTGCATTCATGCTGCCAGTCGCAACGCCACCCAATGCGATTGTGTTTGGTTCGGAAAAATTTACTGTCAAACAGATGGCGCGCGAAGGTTTGGTTTTGAACTTCGTTGGTATTCTAATAGTAACCTTGGTTTGTTACGTGCTGATTTAATTCCTAAAGAACCACGGTTCCTGGTTCTTGAACCGATGTTTCCGAAGACTCGGTTTATAGTTGCTCACCTGGCAAGGAAACGCTGGGAATTGAATGCAGGTGGTTGCAAGGATTAGTCGGATGCAATGATGCAGTTTGGCAATGCGGTCTTGAGCGCTGCGAGTTCCGCAGGTGAAATATCAGTACCTCGTAGAGATAGGCTTAGTAAATTTTCAAGACGTTCGAGTGGTTTAAAATCGCTGACTTTTGTGTGGGAGAGTTTGAGCGTGGTTAGTTGAGTTAACTGCTGCAAGCCTCGAATGTCATCAAGAGGTGTGTTGCTTAGGTCTAGATATCTTAGTTGAACGCAGCTGGATAGGCCCTGAATGTTTATAAGGTCACAATGGGTGATTATGAGGGTTTGAAGGTTCGGCAACTGTTTTAATGCGTCGAGTTGAGTGATGCTTGATTTGTAAATACAGAGCGACTCTAAAGACTTTGTGTTAGCTAATGGTGACAAATCAGAGCCGTTGAATTGCGGAATAATTAAATTGACGATGTCATTCAAGTTTCCTAAGGGGGAAAGATCCGAGATTGGCTCGCCTAGATTAATGCTGGAAATGTTGTCAATGAAATCGACGCCTGGCCAGTACTCCAAGATGCCGTATTCGGCTTTCGAAAAAAATTCTGCAGCTCTGTCTTCAGCAACATAGGAAAGGTTTCCACCATTTTGTGTCACCCATTGGGAAACTTTTTTCTGTTTCAACGATGGCAGTACCCAAAACCCGAGAATCAATCCAATGAACAGAATCGCAATTAAAATCGCTTGGAGAGAGATCCTGAGCAATGGACTGGATTTGCTTTCAGCGACTTGATTCATGGGGTGTTAAGGCTGGAGCCTACTCGCGTATTTGTTGTGGAATAGGGGCGAAACAATCCATGGATCGTTAAGGTGGCCATTGCTAATAGTCAACGCTGAATGAGATCATGTAAATGATCAAGAATAGGGTGTGATGGCTGGTTAGGAGAGTCGTAATTGAGTTCTGAGTTGAAAACCATCCAAACGACGTAAGCCATCGTAAGGATGAAGAGTAAAACGACGGCAACGCTGGCCGAGCCGTTTGCGAAGTAACAGAATCGTTGGCGCATGTTAAAAACCGAGGAAACGCACTCTGAAACAAAACGTTGTGTGAAGTTTAACATGTTCGCAACCAGTGTTTAAATGAAAATAGATAATTGAGCATTGGTTGGGTTGGCTGCCCGAACGACCGGTAAGCCGTTAGTTTTACCAAGGCTGTAATAAAGTGCGTTTTTTCTCCATTAGAACTGCCATGAATTATATTTTTTTTTAAATTTCCAAGTCTTTGTTTTGCCATCGAGAAATCAGGAGACTTGTTGCAATTAATTCTGTCCCCACGTGTTTCAATTCGTTATAGTTTTGGGGTAGAGATGTATTGGATCGACGCTTCCAAGGTTAAGGCGTTTCAAAATGGTTGGAGAACAAATGACGAGAAAAAATACACGGCGCGATTTTATTAAGAACTCATCCGCGGCCGGTGGTGCGGTTGCTGTGACTCCCTATTTTAATTGGAGTGAAAAGGCGTTTGCCAATCAGGATAAAAATGATCGGCCGAACATCGGTTGCATCGGTGTTGGCAGTATGGGAACCGGTGACGCGCGAGGGCATGCAAATTTCGGTGATATCGTCGCAGTTTGCGATGTTGATACGAGGCACGCAGCTCGCGCCAAGAACGATGCAAAGATTGGCAAGGGGAAAGCGGATCAATATGAGGATTATCG
>JAAEMV010000772.1 GCA_024225195.1 Planctomycetaceae bacterium
CCTGAAATTAACGGGCTTTGCTTGACTACAAGCAAATTTTCAGGAAGGTTTGAACGAATTAAACAACATTGCCACAACATAGGCACTGTGACCAATTTTTTTTAGATTAGCTCCAACAAAATTGTGGGTTTTATCTATTTGCGCAAAAAATATCCGGCACCGCCCCAACAGACCAACAATCACCCAACATTCATATTGCCCAACCCGCATCATTAGGTTAAGTAGTCCCGATTGGGGCAACCACCCCCGCCCTTTTAGCACCCGTAGCTCAGCTGGATAGAGCGCTGCCCTCCGAAGGCAGAGGTCACAGATTCGAATTCTGTCGGGTGCGCCAATAAAATCAATGAGTTATGACAATGTCACGTTCAAGTGTAATTGCACTAGCAATCAGATAGCAATCACTGGAAACGAATTCGCCGCTATTGATTTCCATCCTGGTAAACCATCGACCGTATGGCTCATAACCTGAAGGTCGTTGGTTCAAATCCAACCCCCGCAACCAAATAAATACCTGAAATCATTGGATAAAACCAAATGACTCCCATTCATTGGGACAGGATACGGCCAAATTCTGACCAAAACATATAGCCCCAATATTCCCCATATAATTCAATAGATTACACATTTTTTTGCACCAAATACCATCCATTACATTTTACTCCACCGGACAAATTCCGGACATGGAACTTTTTATTTGTTCATGGTATGTGCTAAAAAATTACCAAATGTTCAGCAAACATGTGATGATGAATAAGATTGTTATTCCCCAAATACCCTTCCTAAAAATTCCAATGCTTTTTGGTATTGGTGTACCATCTTATGCTATGCGGTTAACGGCCAATTTGGCCAAAATCGGGATTGTTGCTGTTGGTATATTCCAAAGGAATTGGGTTGAAGTCGCCGAAGCAGACGTTCGATATTGAACTTGTGAATATTGTTCAAATGGTGCTCCGAGACCGTTTTGACCAAATTGGCGTCGTCGTGTCTTGAATTGTCAAATAGGAGGAGAAGCGTAATTACTCACCCCTTGTCAAATCAGTATTTTTCTGAATCTATGGGGATATGGAACGAGGTGATTTGGAAAAGCTGAGCAAGCAGCAGCTTGTTGATATGGTGCTGAAGCTACAGCGCCCCGCCAAGACATCTCGAACCTCATCCAAACCACCCTCAACTGACAAGAAAGCCCGTCGCGAACATGCCAAACCGGGTGGAGCCAAGCACGAACATGAAGGTCATTCTCGAGCATTGCATGAGAACCCGGACGAGACCATTGATCATCGGCCAGATGTTTGCCCTGAGTGTCATGGTCAGCTGAATGCTGATCTGTCAGGTGATGTGATTGGCGAATATGATGAGATCGAAGTGCCAGCGATCAGACCATTTGTACGCCGTCATCGACGATTGTGCGTATGTTGCCCATATTGTTCATCGAAGGTGAAAGCGCTTTCGCCAAAAGCTGCCCACGGTTCACCG
>JAAEMV010000773.1 GCA_024225195.1 Planctomycetaceae bacterium
CTTCCAATATTCAAAACAACATATAAATGATCCTGCTTATTTTATCAGAATAAAAATGTTAAGCGAAACCGAAAAACAAAGTTCTTGCCAAGGGTTGCTTCTAGCAAATCGCAATTTCCTGTTTGGAATCACCCTTTAATTTTCAATAGAGGAGTCCATGTCGAGCAACCACGTTTGACTTGCTGCGGCCAGGTAAAAGCACCAATGGACCCCGGTATCCGGGAACCTCCCCGCAACGATGAAAGCTTCGAACCGCCCTCCCAAATACGTGAACGAAAGATTGCGAAACCAAAATTGAAAAATCACACAAGCGCGGATTAATTGGCTGGTCGTATGATTGTTTTTTTGGCCGGCGGAAGGCTTGGTTCTGTAAGTGCCAAAAGCAGCGGTAAAGTAAACCGTCTGTTAAATCGATCGGATGCCAGGTTGAAGCATCAAAAAACTACGAATTCAACATGAAGGATTTACATGAGAGTGATTGAAATATCCAAGCAGACTCCCCCGCGCTGTCTATCCAAGATACCACTCTACCCAAGTTAACCTACCGCACTGTCTGCCACTTCATCCTCGTAAGATTAAAAGGACTGCGACTTTGTCATGTGTTTGTTTGCGGCGCGATCTGACTCGATGGTGGCTATGCGACCCACCACCAACAGTGTTTGACAACACACGACTTAGCCGGCAAGATGATTGCTTCTTTATCTCAAGGCTTCAATCTACTTATCTCAGCCACGTAAAAGGAACGACGGTATGAACGCTAACGAAAAATCTCTTTGGAGTACCTACGGTCTAGTGATGCTGTTTCTAATGGGTTCTTTGAGTACCTTAGGTTGCCAACAATCCGATTCGGCAAGTGAGTTGGGCGATGCCCCTTATTCCAGCAAAGCTACCAGGGCGGGAGTCGTGCCAACGGACGAAGAATGCGTTGCATTTGGGACGGCACTCGAAAACCAGGCAGCCGCCGGTAACCTTTCCGCGTTTAATGATGCCATTAACTGGGACGCGATTCTCGACCGAGCTGTCGGTGGAATTTCGGTCGATGATCGAATGAAAAATGGATTTCGCCAAGGTGTATTGCAAACCGTTGGACAGCCTCAGGGACTGCCAAGTCAAATCATCCAACAAACGGAACAAGGCGGTGACTACAAATACCTA
>JAAEMV010000774.1 GCA_024225195.1 Planctomycetaceae bacterium
AAGCAATAACTGCTGCGACAAGCTGACCATCCACGCCGCCCGTTTCAGTCGAGCGGTTGTCTCGATTAGTTCCTGCGTGGTTTCCGCAATCATCTGATCTGCTAACTGAGCGAAATACTCCTCAGAGTCGGAATAGGTTTCACGAATCGACGTCCAAAAATTCAACTGCTGTTCAAGGTCCGTAAATTGATCTTCAATTTCTTGCTGATACTGCAGGCACTTTTCAACGGTTGAGATGTTTTTGTCGACCAGATCTTGAGTCGACTGGTGATGTGCAGTTGCGTCTTCACACAGATCAGCGGTCGCTACTGGTGTGAGAATCAGAATCGCAATCAGTACGTTTTTCATTTTGGTTTCCTTCGTTTAGGTTTTTCAGTTCTTCCAGAAATAGAGGGTCAGTTATTCGTCTTTAATCCACGTTGGCGTCTCCTTGAGTTCAATAGCCTTCCGGACACATGCCTGTAGGACGCGCAACTGATTCAAGTTGAAGTCGATGTCGATGTTACGGACTGTAATCTTGTCACTCAGGGTGACTTCCCCGTCGCAGTCAATCCTGAGTAAATCCTCCGAGTAGTGGTCAATGACCTCATAGAGGTTTTCTGTATTCGCCACAGCCAGTTTTTCTGTATTCACCACAGTAAGAGGCGAACCAATGGTCTTGACGGGTTCGCTGCTACTGGCTGGTTCTTTCTCGTCCATCATTTTGAGTTCCTTCGTTTGTGGTTTTTCAGCCCAAGAGCCAGGGCGATTCGCTCCATGATTTCCGCAGTCAGAGCCAGCTCGATCCTCTCCGTGATTTCCGCTGTCGTTTCTGGTCTCTGGTTTTCCCGCAGTTCTTCCAGTTCGTCCAACGCCGCGCCCAACGCTCT
>JAAEMV010000775.1 GCA_024225195.1 Planctomycetaceae bacterium
CTATTTCTTGACCGGCAGCCGCATCAAACGGCTGGTGAAAACGGGGCTCTTGCGTCAGTGGGCAACCGAGGAAGCCGGCCTGTCTCAATGGTTGTTTGAGGAATGTTACGATCGAGTTGGCGATTTGGCGGAGACGATATCACTCGTTTTGCCCCCGAAGCAGTCGTCGCTGGCTGAAGGAGAACCTTCGCTTCAATCCTTAATCGAAAATCAATTGATGCCTCTTCGAGAGATGGAAGAGGAAGGTCTTCGGCAAAGCGTAGTCAAACTCTGGCAACAGTTTGACCAACGTGAGCGGTTTGTGCTTGGGAAACTGATGATGGGTGGATTCCGAGTGGGCGTTTCCAAACGGCTGGTCATTCGAGCTCTTGCCAAGCACACCGGTATCGATGCAGCAACGATCACACATCGACTGATGGGGCATTGGGAACCAACGGCTGAGTTTTATGAAGCGCTCGTCGACCCAGATGAAAACGAAACAGCGATTAGCAAACCGTATCCTTTCTTTTTGGCAAATCCACTCAAGGATGAGCCAGCATCGCTTGGCGAAGTCAGTGACTGGGTTGCCGAATGGAAGTGGGATGGGATTCGCGCTCAAGTCATTCGCCGTGAGGGCCAGACGTTCATCTGGTCACGCGGAGAGGATTTAGTGACCGATCAATTTCCAGAAGTTGAATCGGCCGCTAGCGAATTGCCGGACGGGACGGTACTCGATGGAGAAATTCTTGGCTGGGATGAAACCGGGGGACGACCGCTTGCCTTCAACCAATTGCAACGCCGGCTTGGAAGGAAAAAGCTCGGCAAGAAATTGCTCACCGAAGTTCCAGTCGTGTTGCTTGCGTTTGATCTCATTGAACATGCCGGGGAGGATGTCCGCGAATTGCCGCTTACTGATCGGCAAACTCGCTTGCATGAAGTCCTAGAGGGGCTTCCATCGGCGGCAATTCAA
>JAAEMV010000776.1 GCA_024225195.1 Planctomycetaceae bacterium
CGATAAGTCTATTTGTTGACTATTCGATCGAGTGAGATAGCAACCATTGATACAGCTCGGGATTATCGTAGGTTTTCGACCACGAATCGTGCCCCGCTTCCGGGTAGACCGTAAACTTAATATCTACGCCTCGTTTTTTAAAACCATCCACTAATTCTGTTGACCGAACTAACGGCACCACCGAATCTTTGGCTCCATGAAAAACCCAGGCTGGAACTTTATTACCAATCGTGTAGACAGTTTTCGTCGCATCTCCGCCGCCGCAAATCGGCGCAATCGCGGCGAATCGCTCAGGCGAGTACGAAGCCAGATCCCAAGTGCCAAACCCACCCATGCTCAATCCGGTCAGGTAAATTCGTTTGGGATCGACGTTGTACTTTTCTTCTATCGCATCGATCAGTGCCGAAAGAGAGATCGGCTCCCACCAGCGATTACGTTTGCACTGAGGCGAAACGAGAATAAATGGAAAGTCCCGCCCCTGCTCCACTAACTTAGGTGGGCCGTGGACTTTTACTTTTTCGAGGTCATCACCACGCTCTCCTGCCCCATGCAGAAAAACGACTAGTGGCCAATCTTTTTTTTTTCGTATTCCGCCGGCAGGTAAAGTACGTAATCCATATCCATCTCAATTTGTGCCTTATAGGTTTCATTGGATTGCCGCGTCTCTTGTTCTCGACTCACCTCAAGAACGCAATCCTGTTTTGTTTCAGTTTTAGTTGACTCGGCGGCGTCTCCCGAATCCACCTTATCAACCCAGATATTCCGGTAACGAACTTCGTTGCCATGATTTTGCAAGTAGATAAAGCCGGGCTCAGGGCCTTCGTTATTAGGCGCTGCTGTGGTCTTTTTAGGCAGCTTTACCTTTTCATGAATCACAACGCCGTTGTGAGCCACGGTCATCCATGCGTCTTCGACCTTCTTGCCATCCGCGAACTTCGCGGCATGAAACTCAACATCGTAAGTTTGCCACTGCATTGGCGGAAAACACATATTCTCATCTGGCTTCTTAATCGAATAGATCCCGCCGCACTCGTTGTTTTCACCTGACAGCCCGAACGAATCAAGCATCTGCACTTCGTACCGACCTTGCAAATACAGTCCACTGTTTCCCCTGCCCTGGCCTCTGGCTTTCGGCATGTACGGCAACAGAAACTCAATGTGTAGCTTGTGATCACCGAATGTTTTTTTACTTTGAGCACCCTGCTTCAGCAATCCATCGTCTGTCATGTTCGCAGGTTTGCCTTTGTGCTCCCAACCGTCAACTGAAGATCCGTCGAACAACACCACGGCACCTTGAGGCGGCTTCTTCCCGAGAGTCGGACTCCTTCGCTCCAGCTTTGTTAATTTCCCAATCGCCTGACCGTCGGCGATGACTGTGCCGCCACCGTTGGTAATTTGGATAGTCGCGTCCCACGCTGGCAAAGCCAATACGCCATCAACCGATTTCACATTCTCAACGCGTTTGGGATTACTCTTGTTCCATCCGTCTCCCGGCAATCCCCCGCGGTAACCAACTCCAGTGAACTTGCCGTCCCCCAAAGCAATTACCTGAAGCCCAAATTTCAGTCGCTGTTCATCGGCTAAGACCGTTCCAACATATTCCCCTTGCATTTCATAGTCAGCATCTTGGCCGATAAGAGGATGGACGCAGGTTAACGCGAGTAGAAAACTCCAAACGCGAATCAATTTGAAATTTGGCACAATCATTTCCTAATAACTAAAAAACCAATAACTCTTCTCGAAAAGCCAACCCAGAATAAGATCTGTACGGCAAACTTCAATTTGCAGGCAATCGAGCGTCACTCCCGAACTGGGCATTCATTTTTAAGCAGCGCAGAGCGAACGTCAAACAGATTCAACGCATTTAGAGAGAATCTTTTACCCCCAAACCATTCAGGATTTGAGGGGCATTCGCTACCCAAGAAAGGCCTTGCACACCGGGATTACTTCTTTTCTTCACCCGTATTAAGAATCGCCATAAACGCTTTTTGTGGGATATCGACACTGCCAATTGACTTCATTCGCTTCTTACCCGCTTTTTGCTTCGCCCACAATTTACGCTTCCGCGAAATATCACCACCGTAACATTTCGCCGTGACATTCTTGCGGAGGGCTTTCACGGTTTCCCGAGCAATAATACGCGTTCCAATCGCAGCCTGAACAGCAACTTCAAACATGTGGCGACTAATTTCTTCCTTCAATTTTTTACAAACGAGACGGCCGCGTCGATCCGCATCTGCTCGATGACAGATCACACTCAAGGCGTCAACTTTTTTACCGTTTACCATGATATCAAGGCGAACGAGGTCCGCCGGGAAGTAACCGGTAAGATCGTAATCCATTGTTCCGTAACCACGCGTGATACTTTTTAGCTTATCGTGCATGTCGTAGATAACTTCCGCCAACGGGAGGTCGTAAGTCAGCATCATTCGGGTTGCAGAAAGGTACTCGGTATTCTGCTGAATTCCGCGTCGTTCCTGGCACAGTTTCATTACTGCACCCACGTACTCCTGAGGCTGAATCAAGTTCACTCGAACAATCGGTTGTCGGAATTCCTCGATTTCGCCCGGGTCGGGAACTTCCTGCGGACGGTGAATGTGAAGCACTTCCCCCCGCTTGGTCAAAACTTGATAGGTAACGTTAGGTGCCGTCTGTACTAGATCGACATCCGATTCCTGCTCAAGCCTTTGTTGGACCACTTCCATGTGAAGCATTCCAAGAAAACCACAACGAAAACCAAACCCCAACGCCTCACTTGATTCCGGGGTAAACTCAAAACTCGGATCGTTAATCGCAAGCTTGCCAAGCGCATCTCGGAGTTCCGAAAAATCTTGCCCGTCGGAAGGATAAAGGCCGCAATAAACCATTCGCTTCGGCTCTTGGTAGCCCGACAAAGGCTCGGCATGCACCTTACCCGCCGTCGACACGGTATCACCAATATTGACTTCCTCGAGTGACTTGATGTTACACACCAAATAACCGACTTGGCCCACTGTCAAAGAGTCGCACTGGGTCTGCTTGGGCGTGAACTGCCCCAATTCAACCACTTCATATTCTGTACCGGCGCGGACGAACTGGACCTTATCTCCTTTTTTAACCGTCCCGTTCATCACGCGAACGTACGTGATTGCACCGCGGAATTCGTCGTAGTGGGAATCAAACACCATCGCCTGCAACAACGCATCAGGATCGCCCTCTGGCGCTCGGATATTGTTAACGATGCTGTCAATCAATTGATCTATGTTAATACCGGATTTTGCACTCACCCGCACCACACTATCCACGTCGATCCCAAGCGTCTGCTCCATCTCCTGAGCAACTTCATCGGCCCGCTGGTATTGCAGGTCAATCTTGTTAATGACCGGAATAATATCGAGATCGTGTTCAATGGCGGCATAACCGGTCGCCACCGTTTGAGCTTCCACACCTTGAAACGCATCCGCGAGCAAAACAGCTCCCTCACAACAGTTAAGTGAGCGGGACACTTCATACTGGAAGTCAACATGTCCGGGAGTGTCAATCAGATTTAGTTCGTACTCCTGCCCCTCATGCATAATTCGCATGGCAACAGCACGAGCCTTGATCGTAATTCCTCTCTGACGTTCAAGTTCCATATCATCGAGAACCTGCTCCTGCATTTCCCGTTTCTGAACCGTGCCGGTGTGCTCGAGCATGCGGTCAGCCAAGGTACTCTTGCCATGATCGATGTGCGCGATGATGCAAAAGTTTCGAATATTCTCGGTTTTGATTTTGGCCATGCCGTGGTGAATCTAACGCTGGGTTGAAGTAATAAAACTCGCCGTCGTCGCAAAAGTAAATCTAAAGAGGATTGTTAACGCGTTCTGTTGTATTGAGATCTTGCCAATCCGGCAGCGCCAACAAAACCGGCTTCGGAGCCAAGTTGCGCGAAATTCAAGACCAAGCGTTCCCCTAGGACTGGAAAGACCAGCCTTCTGACTTCCGCTTTCACTTCGTTCAAGAACTTTACCCCAAGCGGTGAATCTGAACCTCCAAAGTTCATCGCCCCTCCAAGTATAAACGCCGCGGGGTCGATTAGGTGAGCTAATTGTGCAATGCCTCGACCAAGATAGACCGCCGTTTCAGAAACCAATTTCATCGCCAGCGGATCACCTTCGTCCGCCGCCGTCGCCACCATCAAAGCGGACAACGGTGATGTCTCTCCAATTAAATCACGGAGCACCGTTCCAGCATCCGGGTTCCCCATCGCTTCCCTGGTTCTCTCAACAAGCGCCGTGGCACTGGCATAGGCTTCCAAATGCCCCGCCTGGCCGCAACCGCATATCCTCGCAT
Organism: Planctomycetaceae bacterium; assembly: GCA_024225195.1. Classification (GTDB taxonomy): domain Bacteria; phylum Planctomycetota; class Planctomycetia; order Pirellulales; family Pirellulaceae; genus Mariniblastus. Next base: position 4,312 of record JAAEMV010000776.1, read on the forward strand.
CCTCCCGTGTATCAATCACAATATGCCCAATCTCGGCGCCGTGACTGTTAGCTCCGTCGACCGAAATATCGTCGATAATGATACCACCCCCGACTCCCGTCCCGAGCGTTATCATGACCATGCTGGAATGTTGCTGACCGCCCCCAACCCAAAACTCTCCGAAAGCAGCAGCGCCAGCGTCGTTCGCGTAGGTGACCGGTTTCCCCAAAGCCTCGGCCAGTTTTCCCTGCACTGGAAAGTTATGCCAGCCAGGCAAGTTCGTCGGCGTCAAGATCACGCCACGATGAATATCCATGGGACCGGGCGTTCCCAAGCCCGCCGCCGCAACATCGCTCCATTGAAAACCGGTCGGTTCGATGAGCGCATCAAACTCTTCGCGAGCCTGACGGATGGCGACGTCCGGAGTCTCACTCGGTGACGTCGGAAATTTCGTATCGGCCACGATCTTGCCGTGATTGTCAACCAAACCTACTTTGACATTCGTACCGCCGACATCGACACCGGCAAACAGCGGTGCGGTAAATTGATCATCAGGTGTCATTGAAAATGCACTTAGGGAAGAAAATTGGAAAAGCAAAGTATAAAAATCAGCAGCATTTCCCACAATGCGAAACCGATGTTTGTTGCCTCTTTCCCCTTTGATTTCCGCCGCAACATCACGAATTGATCCCCCAACGCCCCCTATATCGTCGTTATTGATCAATCAGACGCATCTTTTCAGCTTCTCGCCCGAGCAGACAGTTCTTTTTGGATTTCAGAAATCCGCTTTTTGCTCTTCTCCTGAATTCTTTTCACAGCCTGAGCAACCGCTTCGTCTCGTTCGCGTTGCAGAGATTTGACTGCCGAGTCAGAGCTAGACTTGCCCGTTTTCATTACCGATTCTATCTTTTTTTGAAATTCACGCGCAATCTTCTGGGCAACCCTCTCCTCTTGCTGCTTGGTCAATTTTTCAATTTTGGCCAATTCTTGCTTTAATGCTGCGGTTCCCCGTTTCGCAGACCGCCGACCTTTGGGGGATCTTTTAGCTGAACTTGATGCCTGAACCTCAGACGCCTCCCCTTTGGATGCTTTTTTGGACTCCGCCTCAGACTTTGCAATTTTCAACTCTGCCCGCTTAGCGCGTTGGAGATTTTTATCAGCCTTGGCCTTGGTCTCATCCAACTCGCGTTTGAGCGCCTCAATTTCGCTGCTTGTCGCAAGTTCTTCACGGGCAGCATCACCCGCCACTTGCTTTTGAATCTCACTCTCAATCGCCTCCTCGCGATCGCCTAATAGCTCTACAGCCGCCACAACTCGAACCGAATCGTAATTTGAAATCTGCA
>JAAEMV010000777.1 GCA_024225195.1 Planctomycetaceae bacterium
AGCATCATAATTGGCTTGCATCCGTAGCCAGTTATCAGCCGTGGAACCAAAAACAGCTTCCAGCCTCACCGCCATTTCGGGCGACACGGAAGCGGTATCATTGTTGATCAGATTATTGAGGGTCTGACGGGTTACGCCAAGATGTTTGGCCGCATCAGTGACGGTGATTTCCAGTTCGCCTATCATGTTGCCAACCATATCACCGGGTCGGCTTGGTGAGTGCATACGCATGGTTTTACCTCCTAATGGTAATCTTCGTAGTTCACGTCATTGGCTTTGCCGTTTTCAAACGTGAATGTTATCCGCCAGTTTGCCCTTACAGTGACAGACCAGTCCCCTGCCCTGTCTCCTGTAAGCTGATGGAGATGAAACGTTGCCAGATTCATATCCTCAATATCCTGCGCGGCATCCAGGGCGGTCAGAATATCGGCTACTTTTCGGTGATGCTCAGGGGTAATTTTTCTGGTATCTCCACGATCAAAGTACCGTTTCAATCCGCGATGTTTAAAGCTGGCGATCATGTTGCCTCAATGTAACATGACAATAGTCACTTGTCAAAAGAGTCAGATACATTTGAATTACATATTCTGTTCCTCATATTTCCCTGACCTGCGGTCATCGCCTCTGGGCTATGGTGAGGCCCGTCGATTTGTCATTTGCTCGATCCCGGTCCTGAACCGGTCATTGCCGATAGCCCAGCCTTTTTGTGTACTGGTGCGAATGTCCTCCTCCACTGCCTCGCCAATCGTTCTCCTGAAAAGTGCGCTGTACGATTTGCGCCGCATTTTATCATCTTTGCCCAGCGCCAGATAGCATGGATGTGGCGTTAGCAGCGAAATCTTCTTGCCCAAAGCATTGCCCTGATAACTCGACCAGGGGTAATCCCCGGCATGGCTTGCCATCTTCGCTCTGACCGGATTAAGCTCGATATATCGACTGACAAAATATCCGTCTTCATCAACGGGCGCGGATTTAAAACGTCCTTCCCACAAAGTGCCGGACCTTGCATATGTCTTGTTGATATAAAGCACATAATACCTGCCAACAGACTGCATAGAATCGCTGGCACCTGTTTTGGTTGAAGGGGTCGCCAGCAGATGAACATGATTGCTCATCAGTATGAACGCATGAACCGATACTTTGAATTTGCTGGCATATTCACCAGGCTTGTCAAGATAAACGGCGTAGTCATCGTCGGTAAAAAATGTAGCTTGTCGATTATTACCGCGCTGTACGATATGCTGTGGCATATCTGCAATGTTCAATCGGGCAAACCGGGCCATGCTGTTTCCTTCAATAGCCCTGCCAGGGCAGGATATCAGCCTGCTTTATGAAACCAAGTGTATCTGACCTTTTTGATCAGTCGCTGATCAGTCGCGGTTTTTCAGCGGTTTTTCTCCGCGACTGATCGGTCCCTCAATTCCGCGTTTGAATGTTGTGTCCTCCTCATACGCGGATCAGTCAGATGGGTTTCATTTTTTGCATTGGTTGCTCATCTGATTACGACCGGGACGGGTTGCATGTCACTCGCCTCGGTCGGCTCTAAATCCTCAATTTCTCACGAAACCTCTGAGTGACAATTGAGCGTGATGATCATTTCCGCATACCAAGCATGGATATATTCCTTGTCATCTTCTTTGTATTGACGCATGAGGCGCGAGAGGACCGCCTTCCGATCTTCCGGTTTCGCCTCATTGATCGCCTTTGCGATTTGTTCGGTCGTGATCATGGGTATCCTTCCCTTTATCAATTTTTGAGGTCGTCGCGAAGCTTCGACAGCTTGACCCAATCCGACCGACCCGGAAATTTGGTTTCCCAATAAAGCCATCCGTTCAAGTTGGTTTTCCCTCCGTCCTTTTTCACCGCGACGCTACTCGCCGCCGCCGAGAGTGACGAGAATGATTGAGCGTTGACCAACAACTTTCCGTTGAGAAAGCGTCCCTCGTATTGCTGACGTCCATGCTGATATAGCATTCGCGCCTCGGAGCCATGAGGGATCGAGACCCCGTCCTCTACAAATGGAATGCCAGTCTCAGCTACGTTCTCGGTCGCGGCATTTTCTTCCGGTTCAGGCAATTTCAACAAACGCCTCAAAACGACATACTCGGGTTCGCTAAAACCGCGACGTTCCGCTTCGATTATTTGATGAATGTCAAAGTCGATTTCGATTTTTCGCATTTGCATGGCCGTATCCTTTGTTTGTTTGTTTGTTTGGTGTATATAGGTGTGATAAATAACTTCGTCAAGGAGTTTTTATACTCAACACAGTTTTATCACTATGCGTCGCTCGCTCATCCAGTTTTGAAAGTTGAGACGAGCGAAAAGGGAATTCCACTAGCAATCCCATGGATTTGCTAAAACCAAAGAGTACGGGCAATATAGGCGAGTATTATTCTTCTTACGAAACTACAACTGGAGCCAGTTTTGACCGACAAAGTAAGCACGAGCCTAACAACTACTGGCATCAAAATTGAAGCCGAGGGCGGGTCAGCTTCACGGCTAGGTCATGCCCTTGCTGACGCAATCAGTCCATTTACTGAATTGTTAGGAACTCTAGGGGATCAAGTTCAAACTTTCCGAGTGCATCGGCATACGAAGCTACTGGAAACTCTTCATAGGGCGCATCGGATACGCCGCGAATTAGGTATTGAAGACAGTCCTGTTTCAACAAAATTTTTAGTTAATTGGATTGAGGGCGCTTCAACTGAAGCGGATGAAGACAATGAACTTACTGAACTTTGGGCGAATTTGCTGGCACATGCTCCAAAAGCCTTCAGTTCCAACCACGCACTCTTTGTAGATATACTACGAAAGATTGGTCCTCAGGAAGCGCGCATCTTTCAGCAAATGGTTTGCCCCGAGATCGAAGAGGATCACAGAGCTTCTGTTTACGAAAGTATATACGAGTTTCGTGACGCTCCGATTGGTTGGGTAAAGCATATTTTAGATCAAGCCATATCCACACCAATCAAAATCGAAAAATTTATGAGAAATAGACAAAAGATTTATAAAAAACTGTCAGATCAATTTCATTCATCAGGGAGCACAATTCTAGAATTTGAAATATATGATGTGAACAAATCTGAAATTGGAAATACGTCTGCAATTATGTCAATGGATGAAGGCTACTACAAAAAATTTGGGGAAGAAGAAACACTTAATTCATTCGATATATTGAAGCATTTGGGTTTAGTAGATTTTGAAACTCATGTGTTTGATATAGAAGGAATAGTTATTGATGCGAAAATGTCCACCTTTTTTGTTGGCGCTAGCGTTACCCCTTTTGGGGCCAAGTTCACCGAGGCATGCATACCGGATCGGGCAATTGATCGGAAGCGAGAACCATAGAGGAGGTTGCGAAATCGAATGTTGGAGTTTTTTCAAACAAACGTCGGCAAGGTCGCCCTCGGCAGCTTGGTCAATCAAAGGGGGGCAGATACATTTGAATTACATCTTCTGTTCCTTATATTTCCCTGACCTGCGGTCACCGCCTCTCAAGTTACCGCGCCGGTAACCGAAACTATTGGAATACGATTTCGTCTTTGTTTCAAAATTGCAGTAATTCGACTACTCTCACCGCAATTATTTATGCAGGTTGTTATTGATCGTTGTTCAATATATAATTTTGATACTTTTCAAATTGTGTCGCTAATCAGGGAGTTAACAGTGGCGAGGCGTTCAGATCACAGTCGTGAAGAGCTGTACCGATTGGTGCTCGATACGGCGCGAAAAATAGCTGAAAAAAATGGGCTGCGTGAATTAAAGGCACGCCGAATAGCCCGGGATA
>JAAEMV010000778.1 GCA_024225195.1 Planctomycetaceae bacterium
ATGTTCAGTCATGCCGGTCTTTATCGGACAACCGAGAAGGGCAAAAAGGTAAATACCGAAGGCGCAATCATTGACAGCGGTGACGCTGAACTCGATGGTCCCGTGGAAAATGCTCTTGAGATGATCGACCGACTCGCGGCCAGCGATCGCGTCCATCAGGTTTTTGTGAGGCACGCATTTCGGTTCTGGATGGGGCGCAATGAAACCCTCAATGATGCACCGGTTTTGCGGGAAGCTTACCGAGCATACCAAGACAACGGTGGTAGTATGAATGCGCTTTTGAAGTCGTTGCTGACGTCAGATGCTTTTCTATACCGCAAAGTTTTGGAGCCGGAATCGCGAGAATAGGATTCTTGCCGCTTGGTTAAGTTCGCTAACTATTTAGTATTCCTACCGGGTACGTTTCGGTTAAAGAGTTGCCAACGATGCTAGATATTGGGTGTAGGCGGATCGATTTCGAATCGGCAGGCTGCCAATATGGACTAACAATTTTTTTGAGAAAATTTCAGGATTAGAAAATGAAGAGTGCTTGCGAAATGTGCTTTAAGATCATTCCGATACTATTCATGATGTTGGTGCCAATTTCGGAAACGCGGGCTGACGATCCGAACATCATTCTAATTTTTATAGACGACCTCGGATGGAAAGATGTTGGTTGCTATGGAAATGATTTTATTGACACTCCAAATATTGACCGCTTAGCGTCGGAGGGCATGCGGTTTACAGATTTTTACGCTTCAGGTGCGGTTTGTTCTCCTACACGATGTGCGGTCCAGTCTGGGCAGAACCAGGCAAGGATTGGAATCACGGCTCATATTCCAGGTCATTGGCGTCCTTTCGAAAGAGTCATCACGCCACTAACAACGATGGCATTGCCTTTGGATACTGTCACGGTTGCCGAGTCGATGAAGGCGGCGGGTTACTCAACGGGGTATGTTGGGAAGTGGCATTTGGGTCAGGGAAAGCAGTTTCAACCGAAACATCAGGGGTATGATTTCTCAGCAGTTATTTCTGGACCTCACCTTCCCGGGCGGTATCGAGTACTCGACAGTGAGGGACAGAATCCAAAGGCAGGGCAGTATCGGACGGAGTTTGAAGCGGACATTTGTGTTGATTTTATTAACCGAAACAAACAAAATCCCTTCTTTTTAATGTTATCGCCTTTTGCCGTTCATATTCCATTGGGCGCGATGGCTTCCAAAGTTGAGAAATATGAAAACCGCGCCGTAGAACTAAAACGTGATTTGCCACATCCTGTTTATGCCGCCATGGTTGAGCACTGCGACGATTTGGTTGGGCGAGTCGTCGAGGCGGTGGATGCAGCGGGTATCACAGAAAAGACGATGATCGTATTTACCTCCGATAATGGTGGGCTCTATCGACGGTACGATTATCGCCCGGCAGCTGACGATAATGTTGCAACCCAGGATCCACTTAAAGGGGAGAAGGGGACGCTTTATGAAGGGGGAGTGAGGGTACCCTTGATTGTGAAATATCCACCTGTGGTTAAGGCAAATTCCGTTTGCGCCGAACCAACCATCAGCCACGATTTTTACCCAACCTTCGTCGAACTCGCAGGCGGTGCGTTGCCGAAGAATCAGACGATTGACGGCCTGAGTTTACTGCCTTTACTTGAGCAACCCCAAGCCAAACTTGCGAGACAATCTTTGCACTGGCACTATCCCCATTACCATCATGGGCGACCGGCAAGTAGCATTCGGGAACGGGACTGGAAGCTGATTGAATTCCTTGACGGAACCGGTGAGGTAGAGGTTTACCATCTTGCTGATGACATTGGCGAAACCAGGAATCTGGTTGCGGAAAAACCGGGCCGCGCAGCTGATTTAAAGAAAAAGTTGCAGCGATGGCGGTCGGATGTCTCGGCACGCATGCCGATTTCGAACCCAAACTATAATCCGGAGAGGGCAGGGGAGTGGTGGCAGATGAGGACGGGGAAACCAGTGCCAAGTGAGAAGCGCAAGCGGTTTCCTCCGACGGAAAAATCAAAATAGCCAGATACTTTTTGCCGATGGGTTGCTGCTTAAATCAAAAAATGTCTGCCGTCAGGTTTCGGCCAAGAAGGCATTCTTGATTGTGGCACGCTGGAGTAAAAAGACCGCGTTAACCGGAAGATTTAATTTACGTTACTTCGGAGCGACCGCACTCGCCCATTCTCGATGCATGGAAAGCATTTTTTTCGTAATGCCAGGCCTGTTGCGTGCATGGTCTTTTACTTCAGGATGCGGTTCGCCAAGATTGTGTAGTGAGAGTGAATTTTTTGATGGATCGGAGTGGTCCACGCCAATTAGTTTCCAATTACCCTCCCGAACTGCCCATTTATTCTGCCATTGAAAATGAAGAATTGGGTGAGACGTCGGTTGCTCTAGTGAATCGATTATTGGTTGCAGCGGTTTCCCGTCCAGTTGGAGTTCCGGGGCATCTATTTCACACCACTGCATAAGACTCGGAAGCCAGTCCATGATGGTGACGGTTTGGTTTCGGACAATTCCCTGTGGCAACTTTGCAGGCCAACTAACGATGGCAGGTACGCGAATTCCACCTTCGAGAAAAGAGCCTTTGGCGCCGATCCATTTCCCCGTATTTCCTCCGCCACCATTTGCGCTGTAGTAGTGGCCTTTTGGGTAGCCACTGGCGTGATCGTCGATGTTGATTGCCGCCTTGTTCTCGGCTGAATGTCCATTGTCGCTTTGAAAAATAACAATTGTATTGTCTGTCAGTTTCAGCTTGTCCAACTTGTCTAACACCAAGCCAATGTAGTGATCGGTTGTGGTCGTGATGGCTGCGTAAGATCGGCGTGGCAAGGGAAGATCCTGGTATAGCGCCGTATGCTGAGGTAGGGCCTGTTCGGGGTAGTGTGGGATGTTGAAACCGAGATAGAGCAGGAAAGGGGTCGTCTGATTCTTTTCGATAAATGCGAGAGCTCGGTCGGTAATCAATTGGGGGAAATACTGTTCTCGCAAGAAAACTTCCGTTGTCCCTTCATAGAGATCGTGATAACCCTTTCCGTGAAGAAAGAAGTGATTGAAATTATCTATAAAACCATTTCTTATTCCAAAAAATTCATCGAACCCTTGTTTCATTGGGCCGTGATTTCGATGCGATCCTACGTGCCATTTTCCAAAAAGCGCGGTCTGATAGCCGGCCGATTTCAGTAATTCGGCGATGGTTACTTCGGTAAGTGCCATATTGGTACCATCTGGCCCCTTCATATTTCCCTGCGTCCAAGAATTGATTCCCGATCTTTGCGGGTGCCGTCCGGTAAGAAGTGCCGCTCGAGAGGGGCAACACACTGTATGCGCGTAGGCTTGGGTGAATTTCACTCCATTTGCCGCAATGCGATCAATGTTGGGCGTGTGAAGGTCGTCCGATCCATAGCAGCCAGCGTCGAGAGTGCCTTGGTCATCGGTATAAAAAATGACAACGTTGGGTTTGGGGTCTCCTAAAGCTGATTCAAGTGGTTTGTTGTTAAGCAGATATAAAAGGGAGATGCCAACGATGCCCAAAAAACGGAGTAGCACCTGAAAGTCGCTTTTAACAACTAGTCCGCGAAATAATGAATGGATGTTTGTTAAGGGGCTCATGAGCTTTACCTAATCCAACAGGGCATACTGAGAAATTCGAAATTTGAATCTTAATCTTACGGTAGTTGTTTTTCCCTGTCAGCTTTTCAGTTGAAATAGGTGTTTTTTCTGGGACGCCCTCGTCAAACAGCCATTATCGAAGTCTGTATTAAGTTCTAAAGATTGGTGAGCAATTCGGCGGTGACAGTGGCAAAGCGAAACAGCCCTGTTTGGTAAATCTGTTTGTATCACAACCAACAGAAAGGTAGGTCAAACTCTTGTTGGTCTTTCAATTGACCAAGGATTTCGATTACCCAGACTCACCTTGCCAAAAAAAAGAGATTAGATACCCGAGTTCTGTTATCTTGATAGGCGTCCATGTTGAAACCTTCCCGATATTTTATTCAGTTCATTACGTGGTTTGGCGCGGGCAACAGATCCTAATAAAATAACGACCGTGCAATCCATTGGATCACTTGATTTTTTTTAAAAACATACGTCTATCAATAAAACGCTAATCTCCCAGTTGGAGCTCAACAATGCCAAGAGTTAATCGTCGAACATTTGTCGGACAATCAATAGCCGCCGCAGGGGTCATGACATTCGGGACCGGTGCCGTCAGGCCAATATCTTCCAATGATAAGATTGGTGTTGCTGTCGTTGGTGCTGGCGGTCGTGGTGGCAGTCACATTAATGCGTGGCTAAAAGATTCTCGGACCGAGATTCTTTATGTCGTCGATGTTGACGAAAATGCCGGTAATCGACGTTGCGATATGATCGCAGGAGAGCAGGGGAAGCGGCCGACTTTCGTAACGGACATGCGGCGAACATTTGATGACAAAGCAGTGAAGGCTGTGAGTACGGCAACGCCTAATCATTGGCATGCTCTCTGCGGCGTTTGGGCGATGCAGGCCGGTAAAGACACCTACATTGAAAAACCTATTTGTCACAATATCGCAGAAGGCAGCGCACTGGTTGCGGCTTCGAAAAAATATCAGCGAGTGTGTCAAACTGGAACCCAGTGTCGCAGTAATCCCGCCATTCAAGAAGCGGTGAAATTTATGGCTGACGGTGGAATCGGCGAAGTGAAATTCGCACGAGGACTGTGCTATAAGCGGCGGAAATCAATTGGGAGTCTTGGAGATTATCCGGTCCCGGGTGAAGTTGATTTCAACTTGTGGAGCGGTCCGGCTGAATTTAGCAACCCAAGGAATACACGAAAGCGTTTCCATTACGACTGGCACTGGCAGCGGCGTTATGGGAACGGCGATTCAGGAAATCAGGGGCCGCATCAGACGGACATTGCCCGTTGGGGTTTAGGGATTGATTCGCACCCCAACAGTGTTGTTAGTTATGGCGGCCGAATTGGTTATCAGGCAGAGCGAAAAGATCCGAACTATGTAGACGCCGGCGATACCGCGAACACGCAAGTTTCTATCTATGATTACGGCGACAAGTGCATTGTTTTCGAGACGCGGGGTCTTGAGGTGAAACCCTCTGCGGATGATGAATTGAATCGACTCTTCAACAGCTCCAAGGGTAACAAAATCGGAGTCGTTTTTTACGGCTCGAATGGCTACCTCGTGCAAAAGTCTTACACGAGTTGCGAGGCATTTGATAAAGATTTTAATTCTATCAAGACGTTCAAGGGGTCCGGAAACCACTTTGGGAATTTTCTGGATGTTTGTGAGAGTCGGAAGATGGAAGACCTCAATGCAGACGCGAGAGAAGGGCATCTGTCGGCCGGCCTAAGCCACTTAGGAAACATTTCTTATTACCTCGGTGAAGATAATAAAGTCTCAGTGGCTCAGGCGAACGATATCCTCGGGAACATTAAGAGTCTGGATGACAATGGCGAAACTCTTCGGCGAACTGTGCGGCACCTGGAGGATAACAAAGTTGATCTTAAGAAGTATCCCATTTCGATGGGCCCCAATTTGAAATTTGATGCGGGAAAAGAGGTTTTTCCAGAATCTCCTCAAGCTACTGAAATGGTGACGCGGAACTATCGAGAAGGATTCGCCTGTCCGAAAGCGGCGGACGTTTAATTTCTGCATCCTTTTAGATTGCGTGGATGGTTTGGCTTAAGCTTAAACCAAGCCATCCACGCAACTATTTTGGAGTCTGGAAGCCAAACGAATCAGAGTCCGATAAGGTGCCGGAAAACGAGCTTTCTGATTTGGACTAATTTTTTCCGTTGATTGACATCGGATGGGTTTTCGTTTGCCGATCAAAATGAAGATTAGGGATGGTACGAGTTGGGATAGGGTTGCGAGAGCGGTGCTGCAGACGGACAAGTGGAAATTCGGTTTTGGGCTTGAGAGATAATCACGTCTTCAGTTAATCTTTCAAGCCTTGTCTTCCTTGGAAGTGCGATTGATTCGGTTTTTGCCAGATCTTAATCGCAACCGCCTCCTTTTCTGTTTCTCCATCTTACGCCGAAGCGTTTCGATCTTCGCAATTTCAATTATGTTCAAATCTCTTCTCGGGATCGCTCCACAGTTGGAGCCCGACGACTCTTATCGCCCCTCAAGACTCGCTCTGCGGCTCGCTACTTCCTCGGTTTCAAATTACAAAGCATCGTCGTACGAAGCGTATCAGGGAAAACGCTCAAAAATCATCGTCGTGTTTACTGAGCGGAAGAACATGACCATGAGAAACGGTCGCGAATTCTCGACCGGTAATCACCCTGTGGAAGCATTATTGCCGATGTTGCATTTGAAAAATGCAGGATTTGAATTCGAAATTGCGACCCCCAACGGCAAGCCTGTTGTTTTTGAGATGTGGGCGATGCCATCCAAAGATGCTGACGTTTTAGGCATTTACAACGATTTGAAACCACGATTTGATCATCCGAAATCCTTGGAAGAGGTTGTTGGTTCTCTCGATGCTCGAACCGATTCGTATGTTGCGTTGTTTATTCCTGGCGGGCATGGCGCGATGCTGGGACTTCCTGATGATCAAAACGTCGCCGCCCTTTTACGTTGGGCTCATACTAATGATCTGTTCACCATTAGTCTCTGCCATGGCCCCGGTGCTTTTCTCGCAACCACTTTAGAGAAACAAGAGTTCCTCTATTCCGGATATGAAATGGCAGTGTTTCCTGATTCTGTTGATAAAAAAACACCATTGATAGGATACCTCCCCGGACACATGCCGTGGGCATTAGGTGCCCGCCTCGAAAATCTCGGTGCAAAGCTTGTTAACTCCAAAGCGGACGATACCTGTTGCGTCGACCGTAAATTAATTACCGGCGCAAGTCCCGAGGCAGCAGATAAACTTGGGAAAATTGCGGCCACGACTTTGTTGGAACACCTGAGGCTACCGTAGAGGATAGGAGAGCCGCGGGGATCTATGGATTAGAAAAGCAACTCCCTTCTCAAAGCATCTGACATTGCCTGACTATCGACAAAGAGTGTTCAACTGTTTTCACATTGTGAAAGTTGGGCGTGCTTTTGATAAAAAATTTAAAGACAGAAGGGTTTGTTTTTGTGCTCGCATTGGGTTCGTTTTGTGCCGATTAAATTGGTTTTGCGTTGTCTAGACTCAAGGGCTGTTTAGAGTTTTCCCTTGACTGGAAATATCTAGATTCTGTTTGCAAAATTTAAATTGATCTAAGGTCCGAGTAAATTTCAAACCAACGGCTCGATTAAGTGGGAGCAATACCTGCCGCGATAGGCTAAAAGTTGTAAGCTAAATTAGCGAGTCCTAACTCATGTTGTTTTTGCAACCCGCAAACTAACTGTCTGTGCGGTAAGTAAATAAAATTTCAAAATACTCGTCCTGATTTTCGTTTTACTGCGTGTTGAAGTCATGCCATGCGTTGTGGGGAGTCGTCATATGCAACGCGATTGCATATGATTAACGTGTTCGTTTAGCGATTAGTAATGAGTGTTGGATAAAACGCGACCCTGTTTTGTTGAGAGTCTTCTAGAAATGCCTTGGAAAAGAGGAGAGCGAATTCCGACCAATTTAATTGTTGGTTTTCTCGGTTCAGGGAAAACGACGGCAATTACGAACTTAATTGAACAGCGGCCGGATAATGAACATTGGTCAATTTTTGTCAATGAATTTGGAACGGTGTCTATCGATCACGCTCTGGTCGATTCCAACACGAAAGAAGTCGCGGTAGAAAAGCTTGGCGGTGGTTGTGCTTGCTGCACGATGTCATTTGCGTTCAAGCCATTGCTTGCTCAGTTCATTCGGCGTTCAAAACCGGATCGTCTTATTTTAGAGCCATCGGGGATAAGTCACCCTGCGAAGGTAGTCGACATCTTACGGAGTGATGATTTCTCTGGTGCCATCGATTTGCGTAATATTATTTGCTTAATTGACCCAAATGAGTTTGATGATGCTCGGTGGCAAAAATCGGAAGTATTTCAAGATCAGGTTCAGCTTGCCGATATTGTCGTTTTGAATTGGACTGATGTGAGAGAGCGGGAGCAAATAGAACGTTGCCGTGAATGGGTTGCCAGTTTTAACCCAGCGAAAAAGGTAGTCGTAGAGACTAAATTTGGCGTGATTGACTCCGAGCTTTTAGACCTGGAATTCATGACGACGCGCTTTCCCCTTTTTGCGGAGGCACATCCGACTCCGAGTGACAGGATGGCAATTTTGGCCGGTGGAACGGGCAGTCTGAACGCAGGTGCTTCAGCAACTCAAGACATCTCCCTAGATCGAAAACCAGAACCACGCCATCCGCTATGTTTTCCAAATCAAGGCACCGACTTTCTCGGGTGTGGCTGGATTTTCCACATCGATGACGTCTTTGATCGAGATAATTTGTTTGATTTACTTGGAGCTATCAGGGGCGTAGTGCGATTGAAGGGTGTCTTTCGTTGCCAAAATGATTGGTGGACAATTAATCGAACTAAGCAAACAACTGATTTTTCGAAATCTACCTACCGCCGAGATAGTCGCCTGGAAATTATTTTTGAAAGTGATTTGCTAAATTGGGACTATCTTGAAGAAAGTCTGATTGAGTGTATCAAGAAATAGACACTTGATTCTAAAAACAGGCTTGCCTCCGGGAGAGTGGAACCAGCCAACTCAACGCAGACCGATTGGGTAATCGGTCCGCGTCGATTTTTAGGGAGGGTGTGAGTTGGCTAAGTCCCCTGCCCGCAAAACTTCACCGTGTCTAGTCACTGATGAGTTTCGACCTCGCGAAAGCGAGGCGCTGTGATTATTGAATTCCCCCAAGTGTGAGAATGCGGGTTGGCTGGCCATTGACTGGGAGAGTTTTTGAAATCTTCCATTCGTTCATGTCAAGAATTTGCAGCGTTCCATCGCCCGGATTAGTGATGACGGCGTCGTTTCGCTCGTGGATGAAATCAATGCCGTGGTGGCCGGAATGGCCTTCAACTTTGCTATTTCCAATGTCGATGGATTTGATCAGTTTGAGATCGTCGAATTTCCGGTTTCCATTTTGGTCCAAGTCAAATACCAGCAGCTTGTCTTGCAAATCTTTGCTTTCGGCGAAAGCAATTGCATACGGCTTGCCATTGACTGTGACCGCGCGAAGGGTGCTAAGTCGTTGGCCAGGTTCGA
>JAAEMV010000779.1 GCA_024225195.1 Planctomycetaceae bacterium
CCAATGTCGACACGCTCGAGCGCATTTGGAAGCAAAGAGGTCGATTTGGAAACGGACAAATCTTTCTCGTTGGCAACAAACTACTCGTCCATTCAGAAACCGGCACTTTACATTTGGTTGAAGCAACGCCTGACGGTTATGAAGAACTTGGGAAATTCAAAACTATTTCGGGAATTTGCTGGAACACAATTGCAATTTCTGGAAATCTAGTGCTGCTGCGAAGTGAACGTGAAGCCGCGTGTTTTTCACTCCCATTGCTTGACGAAACAGAATAACCCTTTCTCGGCTGAAACTGCTACTTGATTAAAACATTTCGGCAATTCGATCCGCACCAGCTTAATCTGGAATGGGAACCGATTGTCCCGTGGTCTTGGTTCCCAACCCAATCAGTGCAATGATGGTTCGAATCAATCGGCTTCGAACATTTTACGATTCATAAGTTTTACTTCCCAAAAGTTTCAGTCATCACAGGAGGCAAACATGAGCTCAGGTACCCAAGCCTCGATCAATTCACTGGCCGGTAAAACTGCGATGGTAACGGGCTCATCCTCCGGCATCGGCCGCGCTATCGCAATTTCGCTCGCTAAACAGGGAGTGAATACTTTGATTCACTGCCGGCGCGAATCTGAAAAGATCCGTGAGGTCGAGGCTGAAATTTTAAATCTGGGTGTCGACTGCGAGATCATTTTTCAAGACTTTCTCGAATCCCCCGACTGGGATGCCATGATTTCCAAAGCTTGGGACTGGAAGGGGAGTGTTGATTTTTGGATCAACAACGCGGGAGGAGATGTTTTGACAGGGACTCCTGCGGAGCAAACACTCGAAGACAAACTAAAATTCCTATGGCAGGTCGATGTAAATTCTACTTTGATGCTTTCCAGACGAGCCGGTAAAAAAATGCGGGAGAAATCCAGCGGGGCAGGGCAGAGCGTAATTTTGAATATGGGTTGGGACCAAGCAGCGCAGGGCATGGAAGGTGATAGCGGAGAACTATTCGCGACCACCAAAGGTGCAATCATGGCGATGACCAAGAGCCTTGCTCAATCCCTTTCGCCCGAAGTAAGAGTCAATTGCATCGCTCCGGGGTGGATTAAAACCGAATGGGGAGAGCAAGCTTCCGATTACTGGTCTAACCGAGCCACGCAAGATTCGCTGATGCAGCGTTGGGGTACGCCAGACGACGTTGCCGCGGTTGCCGTTTTTCTTTGCTCTTCAGCGGCAAGTTTTGTCTCCGGTCAAATTTTCCCAGTAAATGGTGGTTTTAAAAACCACTCTCAATAACCTCACGCAACGTCTATTGGTACGACCAACTCTTTCCACACTCTTTAGATTCAACTAACTACCACCGCAACATGATTCAAAAAACGGAAGTTAAAATTGGCGAACTGGATTGCATCCTCGTGAAAAACGAGGCCTGCGAAACTCCTACTGCCGCGGTAATTCTTTGTCATGGTTTCGGAGCCCCTGGCACCGATTTGGTTAGCCTTGCTGAAAAAATGATCAAGATGGGGCAGGCTCAACAAAACGCTGTATACATATTCCCAGCAGCGCCGATCGAGCTAGACCCCCTATTTGATTCCCGAGCCTGGTGGATGATCGATATTGAGAAAATCCAATCGCTCATGATGAACGGAGAGACGCGAGAAATGCAGGGTGAGTCGCCTGACCTTCTCCCGCAGAGAAGAATTGATTTAACCTACGTGATTGATCACTGTCGCCATGAATTCTCGCTGCCCCCGGCAAAGATAATCGTGGGTGGCTTTTCCCAAGGTTCGATGCTCGCCACCGACGTCGCGCTCCACTACCCAGAACCCTTAGGCGGTCTGATAGTCTGGTCAGGCGCCCTGATTGATTCAGAACGATGGACTGCCGAGGCGGCGAGGCAAACGCCACTGAATATTGCTCAGTCTCACGGGATCATCGACCCTATTCTGCCCATCGACGGAGCGAGAGCTTTGAAGGAAATGCTCGAATCCACTGAACATCAAGTTGAATATATCGAGTTCCACGGGCCACACTCGATTCCTATGAATGCGATCAAGCTCGCCGGAAAAATGATTGGGAAAGTCGTCGAGGGATAAATCATATCCCGGAACTCTATTTATTTTTCCTAACCTGCGAGTTGCTTTGGAAACTCAATGGAGCCACTCAGCGATAAGTCCAGCATTGCTTTTACTACTGTTTTTCGCGCTGACTGCTGGCTAGTCTGATCGACGATCGCCAGTTGATCCATTTCCAAGGCGAGTAACTCTGCTGGCTTCTCGGCTAAAACATCAAATATGCGAACTTGCAAAGATGAGTTGGCGTTTTTGAGCGCCGGTGCCCAGACTGATGTGTCCAACTGAGATAGAACCAGTTTCAGATCATCTGAATCCAAACGCTCCAAATCCTCAAACACAAGGACTGAGTTCTTCAAAAACCGCGCCATATCCGGATCAGCTTGATCAATCTCAGCTAACAGTGAGTATTGAACGGTTTCATCCACACCACTTAATACGCGGGAAGCAACGTCAATTCCAAGCGCTGGCTCCTGTTCCAATCCGCTCAATTTCTCAAGGCGTGATTTTAACTCGAAACCAAGATACGCAATTTCTTCCGGGTCGAGCTCTTCTAGCTCACAGATCCTTTTTAAAACCGTGACACGAAGAATTGGGTCAAGTGAGGAAATCAAGTCAGACGCAGTTTCAGGTTCAACGCAGGACAGTACGAGTGCAATATTTCTCGGATGTTCATCCTGCAGCAACTGGAGTTTGATCGCGTGATCGACCGTCTTCAGAAATGAAAATGGTAACTCTGACTCACAAGTAGTGCTCACTGAACGGTAACCCAGCGCCTTGGATTCAAGAGAATCCGAGTTGGCCGAGTCATTACTGCTCACGTGGTTTCGGCGATTAATCTCCGTCCCAGCCTCTGATGCGAACCGCTCGATTGAATTCCGCACCTCCAGCGGCGTAGCGTGTTTTAGCTGGGAAATGGCCGCCAACACGGACTTAATGTCGTCCGGCTCTAGCCTAGATAAAACTCGTGCGGCATGGTCAGTCGACAAACTGTTCACCACAACTGCGGCACGCGTGAGACTATTAGAAAGCGACATAGGCCACCTGACGGGTAACAAGCTGAATACAATTAACAAGCAAAGTTTGCAGTAAACTCATTTAGAATGCACCGGGCATCCCGAAAGTTCGTGCGTTTCGCGGCATTGCGTTGCTTTCCTTTGCCGATTCAATCTCGCGGCTCGGTAGACCGGGAAGTGCCGTCGTAACGATCCCGTCAGTCTCACTGACCTTGGCGTCCCGGTGGCTAGCCTCTGGTGAAACGAATCCATCAGCACCACGCGGCTCACTCGCGCGATTCTGATTCGCTAATGCCATTCGCCGCGACATCGAAGGCGTCATTGAAATGGTGGACGTCTTGATTTTCTCGCTCTCGGCAGTTTTACCTTGGAAACCGACTTGAGAAACGTCTTTCGAATCTCCCGCAATCGCCATCCCGGAATGATACCCCGCACGGCGGATCACCGCTGAACTCGATCCCAACACCTTGTAGGGCTGGTCACCTTCTGAATCGGCGACTTCTGTGTCCTGGCGAACTTGGCCAGGCAATATAGCGATCGTTTGAGTACACTTAATTAGATCACCATCAGCAGTGCGGAACATGGGAATGAGCGTAATCGCCTTTCGATATCCGCCCATTGGCTCCCAGGGAACCCAAACGCTGTAAGACGCTCCCAGTTTGTTCTCGCTGTAGTGACTCTGGAATTTATCCTGCGGGTAGACAAACTTTTTATCTGCCTTTCGATCCGTTAGACTTTTTGAAGAATCATCAAATCCGTAGATAATCAACTCGCCATCTGCTTTTACCAGTTTCTCATTGGCGTTGTAGAAAAAGATCCGGCCACCAAACCCCTTAACCGAGGCCTCACCAGCCTTCTCATAGACTGAGTCAGTCCAGATAGCAGTCATGGTGACAGGGGTTGATTCGATATCCGATTTGCTCTTCTTCTCTTTAGAGTCTTCTGAAATCTTTTGAATTGGATTCCAAAGCGAATTCTTCTCACTGCTTCGCATCGTGTTTTTAATACCACTGCAACCCACAGTGAAAATGATGGAACAGAGACAAACAGAATAAAGCACCTTAGTAATCATAAAAACTCCTGAACTCTATAACGTTGTCTCTTAATTCACCAATTTGAAAAGACTCTACTGCCTCAATTCCACAACGAACCTCGGTTTACTACCGATTGGACGTGGGAGTCAACCGGTTGCCAGCCTCTGCCTCATTCCCACTGATCACCTTATACAGCGGAGCACCCTGCATTCCAGAAGGATCAGCATCTGGATAAATCGTTTCGATCCCAGCTTCCGTTCCTTCCATGCCTTTGTAATCTGTATTGCCGTAGACCTCAGCAACATCGCACAGACACCAGTGCATCCGATCCATTTCATCATTATTTTGAGCCGTCAATTCTTGATCATCTGTAATCAGGTACGGCGTCATGATAATTAACAACTCAGTCCTTTTGGCAACATCCGACTCAAAGCTAAAGAGTGGACCGATCCAGGGTAAATCAGACAGAATAGGTGCCCCACGTTTTACGTGCTGCTTTTCTTCGGTGATTAGACCTGAAAACACAACTGTCTGGCCTGAACGAGCCATAAGCGTTGTCTGAGCAATTGTCTCTTCGATATTTGGAGAGATAATCGGCAGCGGTGTCGAGTTAACTCCACCGTCACTGTAGCCGATCACAATTCCATCAGAATCAGGACCAACTGATGACTTAGTCGCGTTGACCGCCATCACGATCATTCCGTCCGGACTCACTCGGGGAGTCACTTCGAGAATCACACCGACATCTACAAACTCAATATTTTGCTGCGACAGACCGTTGGTGACTGTCGTTCCCGCAATACGAGCAACCGACGCACCAATTGAAGCACGACCCTGATTATTTTCCACCGTTGTGATTTGCGGACGACTCAGAATCCGTGTCGAGCTCTTATCCTTGAGGGCACGCATCAAAACGTTAATCGATTCGTTTCCACCCGAAAGCACCAAACCACCGTAACCGAGTCTTGAGTTAACCGTTCCCGTGGCGAGATTTGACACAGCCTGGCCAGCCATCGTCTCTGGGAAGGCTCCGATCAGATTCGCGACAGGCAGTGGCGACGTATTGAATGGGAAACCAATCCCACCAATCGAACCATCTGCTGCAATTGAAGTTCCCCGGTCAAATACAAGGGAATCTTGGATTCCAATATCAACGCCAAACTCTTCCGTCTGCCCCAAATCGACTTCGGCAATCAGGCATTTCACCTTCACCATCGGTGGCCGTCGATCAAGTCCGCGAATCAACTCTTCGATCTCCGCTCGTTGTGATGGGGTTGCACTGACGATAACGCTATTACTTACCGTTTCCGCAACTACCACGACTGAACGATCCGCTTGAATGAACGCACCCCCCGTTCGCGGGTCGTCCGCAACAATGTCATTCCGCGAACCAAGGTAAGAGTTAATCGCCTCAACAACGTCCAGTGCCGGTGCGTTGCTCAAGCGGTAGACGCGAGGCTTACGGTCCGTAACGTCACGCGTATCAAGTCGATTTAGCAAATCCTCAACGACTTGCAAATCGCCA
The DNA here is from genome assembly GCA_024225195.1 of Planctomycetaceae bacterium. Taxonomy (GTDB): domain Bacteria; phylum Planctomycetota; class Planctomycetia; order Pirellulales; family Pirellulaceae; genus Mariniblastus. The sequence goes on from JAAEMV010000779.1 coordinate 5,633, forward strand.
GCTGGCCCGGATGCGATAATCGTATTCGTTCGAGTATCCGAGGAGAAACGCAAGTTGATCAATGTAGAACCTTCGGTCGCCGACAAGCCTTGAAGCGGCAATTGGCTAAGATTCGAAGTTCCGTTCTGCCCACCCTGCTGTGCCGTGTCAGAGCCGAACAGATTTTCGAGCATCGTCAACAAGCCCTCAGCATCACCGTTGATAATTTCAAATACCTTGATCTGGGTCTCAGCATCTGGAATTCGATCCAGTTTATCAATCAATGCACCGATTAACTCCATGCTCTCAGCCGGTCCCGTTACAACCAGCGAGTTACTATTTCGATCGGCAGTCACGCGGACATCAAACATGATGCCACTTTTGACTTCCTTCCCTTTTTTATCGATCGTTCGCAAGCTCAACTGGGCAGCACCAAGTGATGACTGGGTTGGTTGAATTTGCTGATTGGCATTCTGCTGGTTCTGCTGAGCCTGTTGGTTAGGATTGTAACCCTGACCGGCGTTTGGCTGCTGCCCGCTAATTGCATCCTGGAGAACGATTGCCATCTCTTCAGCAAGCGTGTTTCGAAGTGGAAAGACCTTGACGGTATTTGTTTTCCCATCAACTTCAGCCACATCAATCGTTTCAAGCACCTGAAGCGCCTGTGCGATGACCTCTTTGGGGCCTTTCACAATGATGCTGTTACTTCTAAAGTCCGCAATGATTGCGATAGGCGTGCTTGCCAACTGCGTTCCCTGGCCTGCGTTGGCCTGATTAAAGTAGCTGTCCAGGCGGGTTTTTGCGTCAGCCGCCGACAAATATTTCAAAGGAATTGCTTCGAAGCCACCTAACTCAGAGGCAGTTGCAACCACATCCATTGAGCCGACTAGCTGCTGAACCGCTTTGATACCAGCTGGCTGCCCTACAACCACGATGGCATTCGGCGAACTCAAAGCCTGAATTTTTGCAGCTCCTGTGGAGGGTGCGTAACTCGCGTCGTAAATCTCCTGAATTTGCTCGGCAATTTCGGAGCTCAGCAAATACTCTAAAGGAATCCGCTCAACTAACGCCTGTCGGGCCTTAGATTTTGCAGAGATTTCCGCAATCACCTTTCTCACGATTTCAACGTCAGCCGCAGATCCGACGAGTGTGATGATTCCGGTAACGGGATCCTGAATAATTTTCACCTCATCCTTGACGTTATCATCAACATCTTGAGTCATGTTTTGTGGCAACGTCGTGCCGGGAGGTAACGTAATCGATGCTTCTGGCTTGGTACTATCCTCTTGGCCGCCTTTTTCAGGCTGAGTGATATCCTGAGTCAAACCCATTAAAAACGCCGCTTGCTGGATGGTCTTCAGTTCATCCTGATTAGCATCCACCAGAACTGTCTTGAGTACAGACCCACGCTCGGTCACTTCCGGTGAACAATCGATTGACTCCATTAACTTATGCCAATTCTCACGCAACGAATCGTCACCTTCAAATTTCAATGATCCGTGTTGACGATCGACAATCATCGCCATTCGCTGAGAAACACGAGTTGGAATCTCGACACGAACGTAACGCCCATCTGGTGAAGTAGCCGTGCCAAGTCGCCGTCCCCAAGTCGTCACGACGGTCGTTTCGAACTCTTCGATCGAAATAGCGTTCAGCTGATGTACACCGTTTCTGACTTTCGGTGCCACATATTTTGGGAACGCACGTCCGTTCTCACCGGCAACGTTGGAGGTCAATGGCATCCGCTTGAATTGGCCTTGGCCTGCACCAACTGCCATCTCATTGGAAACGCCAAAGCTGTTTAGCTGGATCGCACTCGCAGGCTTCGCAACCGGAACCGCAGGCTCAGTGAAGACCGGAGAGAGTGCGGCTTTCGAGGCTGGCACAAATCCGTTGGTGCCTGCAGACCCAGACGACGGAGTTAATCCGCTCGAAGGCATTGGTATTTGCACAGCGGGAATCGCGGTTCGAGCCGAAGGCATCGGTGCAAATTGAGTGGGAGATGTTTGTATCGTCGGTGCCGCCGCGTTGGCCCGGAATTTATCTTTATCGTTTTCATCAGCCGATAACGAGCCGCCCATCAAGCAGCCAACCGCCATTGCGCCGAAACAATAAAAAGGGGTGCGAAGATTGCCAGAGGGCTTTCTAAAAAATTTAGCCATTTTCTCGTCCTGTTAGGGTCTAAAGATTTACTCTTAACCAAGGACCTAGGCAAAAAGGGGCTCCGCATTGGTCTTGTAGATGATTTGGCACCTACAAGAACCACCCTCAATTTAACCTTACGAATCTCGACCAATACAAGAATGAAAGGCTGGGTCCTGATTGAAACATATCCGGGACGGCGTACGGGTTGCCGACGTCGGACATTCGTAAACATCGGCAGCAGTTGACCGCTCGTTAGAACAAAAACAATCAATAGACGCGGAAAATTCAGAATCTTTTCACACGCAAAGAGAAGCTGGGTAACTAAGCACGGGTTTACCGCCTAGCCCGCATCACACCCGGAGTTACAGCCAGACGGTGCTCTCCAGAACTCAAAAATTCAGAGGCTACAGTTGCTCGCTAGCACAGCCTAGGAGACATCATTCTTTTTAGCATCACTGGACTCTAGCTCCGCATCGGGAGCCTGCTTTTTCACATCCTCTGTCGGTGGAGCGAGCGGAATCTGCTCAGCACTAAAGAAAACTTCAGAAGGACCTACGGTCAATTGGTTATTTTCAACTCGGAAAACAGCCTGATCCGCACGGATTTCATCAACAACCCATTTTTTCTTATCCAACTCAAATGAGTCGCCCTGCTTCAGCTTGAATCGTTCGCCTGTGGTTCTGACATTGACCCAAACTTGCCAATCGCCCAGTCGGTCTCGAACAATGGCCGTAATCCGTGTCTCCTTGGCATTCAAGAACGCGGGAGCAGGTTTCTCGACTGGTTTGACGACTCGGGGCTCATCATCTTTAAAAATCACCTTAACCGTCTCTTTTGTCCACTTTGCCGGGAAACCATTGTCGGAGACCATCACATCAAAACTGTAAGATCCTGCCTCTTGTCCAGGAATTAGCAACCTGCCAGAACGCTGTCCCTCATCGGCAACAATTTTCATACCATCAATTGGCAGATCACCCGAAAACTCAAATTTTAGCAAATCCTCGTCATCCGCATCCTTTGCCGAAAGAGTTACGGAAACATCTTTCATCGACGTGTAAGAGCGGGATGGCCTCGCCGTGACTGTTGGTTCATTGTTGGGCGGGCCAAAAATATCTCGATGCACGACCGCACTAGCCATGGCATCCAGTTCTTTGGACCATTCGCTCTCCACTTCGATCTCACGTTTGAGTTCATCAATAAAGTCGTCGCTTGCCGTAGAAGAAGTCAACGACAAGACCTCAATTTTTGCAACGATGCTAAGTGTTCCATTGCGAATCTTTCGCTTGCTTCCAACGGTTTCGTTTTGCGGTGTGATCTTCAGCGAGTTGATTCGATGGAGCAACTCAACTCGATAAAAACGACTGAGGAACTTCGTCAGATCATCCAATGTGCCATCCATTGCCAACGTGTACGACTTACGCTCTCCCACCACCTTCGAATCAACTTTGAGAGGCGTGCTGTCGTTCGGCGTCAACATTTTCAACTTCAGCTTCAAGTCGTCCCGAACTAAACCCTTCATCCAGGCCAGATAGTTGTTACTGGCTCCTTCAATGTCGGACGGCAGGCTGATGCTTTCGTAGTACGCTCGGCGACGATCGGCCTTTTTCCCAACCCCCATCTCGTACTCTGCGTCACCGATTTGTGTAACAAGAGCTGCCCGGTCGATCTTATTTTGATTCAGTGAGTTGAAAAACCATAAGCCAACTACCACGACCAACGCGACAGGCACAATTGTACCTACCACATAGACCAGCACTCTTTCTCGGGGTGTCAATTTTTCAAACATGCTTAAACTTCTTCAATTGGTTTGTTTGTGTATCTTTTGCTGATGTCGTGGATGGCTAACCACCGGACGTTCACTTCGCGACCGCAACTTCCGATGATTCCGGATTTGTTTCACTGCCTTCACCTTCGCCCGCATCTTCCTTCACTTTTCCGTCCTCTTTCGCGTCGTCCTCTTTCGCGTCGTCCTCTTTCGCGTCGTCCTCTTTCGCGTCGTCCTCTTTAACTTCGCCCTCTTTAACTTCGCCTTGAACGGCATCGCTCGCTTGACTAATGGCCGCCATTGTTGAATCGCGGTACTCGATTGCTCGCTTGTCAAACTCTTCTATTAACGCACCCTTGTCCGGCGAAAACTCGACTCGCAAGCTTGTACTTAGCGGGTAACTTTTGTCGGTTGGGTCGACAGCGCCTCGGGTTGGTTTCACCGAAAAACGAGCTTCGCTGAGCTCACCAATCAATTCGGCTTCTTTTCCAACCGCGGTCGTTCGCATGTTCACGACGATCCGGGCATTTCCTCCAGCTTTAAGGCCTGTAACCGCATCGAAAACATCGACGATGTTATCGTCGGGAGTCAACGACCGCTCGCTGTATTCACCAAGCTCTTCGAGCCAGTTGATATCAGCCACTTTCCAGACATCAATTTTGTCAACCTCGCTCGTAATCTGTTTGACACTGGGGTTGTCATCCACACCTTCGTTCAGCCGCACCAGGTACGCTAAATCATCTTTCAGGCGATTTATCTCCAAATTTTGTTGTCGCAGTACCCACCAGCCCGAGGCAACCGCAATCACAAAGACAGCCGCAACCGCAGCACCGATTTGGTACCAGCGTGAGTGATCCTGCTTGACCACAATTGGCTTTCTTGGATTGACGAAGTCCAAACGATACTTTTCCTTTGCCGCTTGCTTCTCCAGTGCTCCAAGAACGGCTGCAAAACGTTCCGGAAATTCCGGCGTATCACAACCACTGGCAATCGAAGTGAACTGGCTCGGCAAAACTAGCCTGACACTCAGTTCTAATTTCGTTTCAAGTTCACTCGCCAGATTCTGATAATTCTCTGACTCTCCGAATACGATGGCTTCGGCTACCGGGCGTTCGCCAAGCGTCGTCTTGGCTGAGGCAAGCGTCCTTCGGGATTCGGCTAGTAGTGTTGATGTTCTCTCGTTCATATCGCTTGACGCCGCAAGCCGAATCGTTCGCGTGGTTAACAACAGACTCCCATCAACGACGGAGATGTCTGCTTGATCTCCATTGGGATCAACAATCAAACGACACTTCCCATCGTTCAACTCTTCACCCAGCAAGTCAATTGTCGCCAACGGCCGCAACAAAAGGTGCTTTACCTTAAGCCCTGCAGCGCCAGTAATTGACATCACCCGCTGCTGAAGCTCAGGCGAAATACCAACGGCCAACACGTCCCGCGATTGAGTCTCATCTCCGCGCAAAGGAAGGTAATCCAAAGCCCAGGCCTCACTGAGTGAGACAAACTCATTGTTAGCAATAAACCGAACCATGTCTGGGACTTCATTATCCGGTGCAGGCGGAATGGTCACTTCCCTGATTTCCGCGTCAGCCCGACTCACGATGACCGCCGCATCAGCTCGCGACAACCCATGCTTTGCCAAACTGGATTTCAACGCTTCGGCAGCTAACTCCGCATCGCCAGCCAGATCGACGGAGAACATGTGGGTTATCTTTACCGATCGCTGCGCGATTCTCGCGGCAGCGACAAGGATCTGGTCATCTTGGATTTGGATAGCAACGAATGCCATGGCTAACTTTCAGATTAATCAATTAACTCGAAAAAAACGCGAGTCGAACTCTATTCAATTATGTTTGTACCGAGGGCTTCAATCGAGAAACTAGACCTTAAATGGCTCTTATTTCTCCAAGAAATAACACGGGGGACACCAACCGTAGTATCTAACACTACCTCCGCCCGAGAGGTTCCGACCCCGTCGGCAAAATATCCGATGATTTCAGCCCCAAAAACGTCACCACCGGTACAAACGTAGGACATCAGGCTTTTCATCGTCGCCAAATCAACCACGCCTTCTACAAACAGCCAAGTCTCATATTTTCGGTTCATATCTGCACCGGTTGGATCATCTAGCTCAAAATCGGTACCGCGTTGGCTAATGATCTGATCGACGGTCGTCTCATCAAGTCCAGGGATTCCCATCAAGACGACTCTGGGAGCCTGCATGATATTGATTCGGCCCGGTATGGTTGCCCCCTCAAACGTCGTCAGACTTGCCATCAAACGCGGCATCGCGAAAGGAATGTTGCCTGCTTTTACCGGTGACTCCGCAAAACTGGTGAGGTTCAATTCGTCCCACTCACTCGTATCAACGTAAGCCAATACGAGGTCGACAATCGAATTGAGTTTCCGTTTGCTTTCAAGGACTGCAAAATCCGGAGGCAGCAATGCCGCGCTCTGCACGACCGCTGTCTCTGAGGGTGGTTCAGTTGATGGCTCGGCCGAAGAACAGCGATAGTAAATTACAAAGTTCGCCCACTCATCATCAAAAGCACTTTTCAAATCGTCATACAACTGCTCAAGATCGTCAGCATTGACATTAATTCGAGGCAGCCCTTCTGCCGTCAAGTTACTTTCGTTGCTATACAACGTCAGATAATTCGCCCAGCCAAGATACATCTCTGCATCGACGGATGACACGTTTGTCCCAACCATCTCGGCGGGATCCAGAACACCATTTCGATTCGAATCGAGGCCAAACAGAAGCTGTGGCGTTACTCCGTAAACAAGGAGCAGTTCGTCCAGACTATCCATCGGGCCATTCTTCGCGGAATAAGGTGGCGACAAGCCTTCGTAATAAGATGACTCTACACCGTAATCTCTCGCTTCGTCGTCCGCGTCCATCCAATCCAGAATCGAGTCGGCTATTTCTTCTGTCATCTCCGGCAAACCCATCAGCAAATCTCGAACGTTTCCGCCACTCAACGAAAGAGTTGCCTCCGCATAGGGCATCGTGTTCAAGTTAATTTTACTGCTCTCATCAATCAAACCAAAACGCTGACCTTCGGGAGCACCCTCTTCATCAAGACTCGACGTGGCCACAGAAAAATAACCAACCAGAGCGGCGTTGGAATTTGACACAGCCACTGGAACGGCCTGGAAGTAAGTCGGATTATCCCAGCGCCCACCTTTCTCCCGAATGGTGGCTTCACTATTGGAGAGATAGAGACGCACGAAATCCATTCCTGAATCAACAAGATTCTTCGACTGTAATTGTCGCGTGCCTAACCTCGATGCCTCTTCTTCCGTTTGCATCAACGCGGTGAATGTGTAAACCGATAAGGAAAGAATCACAACCGTGACCAGCACGATGACCAACAGCATACCCTGCCGTCGACCATGCCCACCGGCACGATGTCGATCAAGCTTAAAACCCTGTTGAACGAAAGACTTCATTTTCTTCATCTAATTGCCTTCACTTTCAATCGGTTCGGCAACGGGCAAATCGACCACTGTTCGGAAGATTTGCATCTGATCAGGATCAGATTGATCTATGGTGTAGTCCTGAGATCCGGCGGCTGAACGGACTGGGTCAATCATAATGTTGACCTCGATTGCCACAGGGAAACCTCCGCTTTCAACCGAGTCCCATTCAGACTGCCAATCTTCGCCATCAAAGTATTGAAAACTAATATCCACAACCTCATTGGCGATTAACCGGGTAAATTCGTCGGGCGCCAACATGAGGTCTGTCTCGCCCCTGTATTCGGCAACCGCTCGATCAATCTCCCGGCGATAAAGCCCACCCGGCGCTTTGTTCGGTCGAAACTCGATTGCCGACTCTACGCCGCCCTCACTCAATGAAACGAAATATGAGAGCGATTTAATATCAGACGGCGACTGCACCTCATCTTCGGCTGATGCAACCAAAGGATTGTACTGGTCCAATCGAGGAAGCCGACTAATGTCAATCATCAGGACATTCGAACTCCCCAACATCGTTGGCCTAAAGGAAACTTCCTCTTCCACGATTAGAGACTCTGGCTCCTCCTCTTCTTCTTCCGCTGGGGCACCGCCGGTGAGCATCATTGTTTGGGTTTGAATGAGATTATCTAAGCCTGAATAATCAGTCGCCTTGTACTGAATACCAGCCCTCAAATCATTTCCAATCATCGCCAACAAAGCTCGGGCAACTTGCTTTTGCTCGACCATTGCCTGCTGCTTTGTCAAAGCAACCAAATAGATCTGAACCCCAGCTCCCACGGCAGAAAACACTACCACGGACAAACCCAGTGCGAGTAGGAGTTCAAGCAAAGTGTAACCCGCCCGAGCACGTTTCGAATCAAACCGGCTGCCATCAGGGAGTCCGGATCGTAGTTTGTTAATGGATGCCATGTTATTCCATATCCTCTTCCGGTTCATAATCCGGATCAGGGATTAAACGGACGATCGAGATCGATGCCGGAACCGCAGATTCTTCGTCTCCGCGACGCACAACCACGGTTGCCAAAAACAATCCCGCCTGCATCGAGTCCTGGATATCGACCGAATAAAACCAATTCGGCTTGTTTGGAACCTCGGCATTGCCGGTGGACTCTAAGGGAATCGCACCCACCACCAACTCGGCCATCGTCGAACCGGCGATCATATTGGCATCATTGAGCAGTTGAGACTTGAGACCACTTCGATACCCAAGGTGATACAAATTGCCAATCACTGCCATCGAACCACCAAGAATGGCGACCGAGAGAATAACCTCTAACAGCGACAACCCACGTCGTGACCGCGGCCCTGAAGGCCGACGGTTACGTTGAGTGAAGTTCGCAGCACGTGAGCCCCGAGATATCATTGGCTCCCTTCCGTTTCCACGAAGTCAGGGCGAACGGTCTTAGCGATCCCCGTCAGTCCTCGAAGATGAACTTCGATCGTTGCCTGCTTTTGGTTTTGGAGGGTAATAATCGCATCTTGCGAAGTTCCGTCTGGATAAAAAAAGATTGGCTCAAGTGATCCTTTAGAACCAGAGGTTGCCAAGACATCAGCACCCCGAGCGTCCATTGCCGACTCTGCGGCAACGAACACAACACCTCTTGGCAACAGATCATCTTCATAACTCGTGGCCCGACCCTCCGACAGATCCCGTTCTCGCTGATCCGCAAGTGCTCCTTGTTGTTCAAACGTCCTGAAAGGAGCCACGTTAAAAAAAGAACCTCCGGGAGAAAAGAACACGGCGTACTCTTCGCCGTTCTTTATCGCCTTCACCCGCGCCTGCCCCATGGCGACTCGTACACGATCAGCACTCTTTTTGAGAGACTGATTGGCCAGTGTTTGTTGCACCGTTGGTGCAGCGACTGCAGTGACAACAACCATGATCGCGACGACCAAAAGCAACTCCATCAAGGTCATGCCGGCGCACCGATTCCGCAGTTGAATGAAAGCAACGTTTTGCCATTTCTTCTTCATGCGGAATCCACTAAATCAGCTTTGCGACCGCCCGTCCGGTACCGAGTCAAAAGTTCCGGAAGGCGCCAATAACCTTGCGAACTACTTACTGTTGGCTTCTGGGACGTCGTCTTCAGTGCCGCTCTGCTTATCAGGCCCAGAAGACCTGATCGTAACGACATCATTTAATTCGTCCTTCGTGTACGTGTACGGATTTTGCCATGGATCGTTACCAACTGGCTCATCCAAATAAGGACCGCCCCATTGAGCACGACTCATACCTGTCGGGTTGTTGTACAGGTCATCCAGCGTTGCAGGGTAAGAACCGACGTTTAGCTTGAACATCTTGCAGGCTCTTTTCATTGTCTCGATTTCAATCGTCGCAGTGCTCGCCAATGCATTTTTTTGCAGGTTGATTACTGCGACAGTCCCAAGACCGGCCAAAACAACCAAAATAGCCATCACCAAAAGCAGTTCAAGCAATGTAAAACCAGAGTTCCGCCGACTTTGTCTTCTTAATTTCATCTCAATTCCTCATAAACAGTTTTTTATAGTTTGGAATAAAAACAGGGGTGAAAAACGCATCCAAGTTTCGTTTTATTGCATCACACTCCCCATCTTCATAATTGGTAAAAGCAACGCCACGACAACAATCAAAATAATGAAAGCCATCACCATTAACATCAGCGGCTCGATAAGCTTAACCATGATATCAAGACGCCGAACCGTTTGTTTTTCTAAGCCATCGGAAATGTTGATTAACACGTCGTCAAGCGTATTTGATTCTTCTGCAACACTCAGCATCTCAGTGACGTTCCGCGGAAAATGCCCCGATTGCCCCAAGGGTTTTGAAAGCGAATCACCCGAAGTAATATTCTCGGCGGCGTCGGCAATGGCCTCGGACAAAATCTTATTACCTGTTGCGTCTTTACTAATGTCGAGAGCGCGAAGAATCGGCACACCATTACGCAGCAGGGTCCCCAACACGCGGCAGAATCTTCCCACTGCCAAAGAGAGGAAGATTGGCCCCAGTATTGGCAATTTAATTTTCCAACGATCCGCCCAACGCCTACCAGACTCCGTCGCCAACTGATATTTCAGAATCACGATTCCAACCACAGCGATTCCAGCGAAAAAGATTCCGTAGCCCCGAACAAAATCGCTAAACCACAACAACCATTCGGTCACCAGAGGCAGTTCGCCCATTGCCCGCAGTTGGTCGAACATTGAACCAAACTTGGGCACAAAGAATACGATCAAAACCGAAACCACGATCGTACCAATCGTCGCCAGAACCGCCGGGTAGATTAACGCTCCGGTAGTCCTCGATTTTAGTTCAGACTGCTGTTCAGTAAACTTTGCCACTCTCAATAGTGCGTCTTCGAGAAAACCACCCTCAGCTCCCGCCCGCGACATATTGACGGCCATCTCACTGAATACCTTGGGATGCTTTGAAAAAGCATCGGAAAGCGTCTCACCATCCTCAACCCGCTCAATCACATCCTCTAAGGCATTTCGAAACACAGGAACCTGAGCCTGCTCTTTAAGAATCCTGAGAGACCTCATCATCGGCACGCCGTTGGTTATCAACGAGGCAAGCTGTTCGTAAAACGCAGCAATCTTTTGATCGCTAACTCGGCCGCCACCAAAACTAATTTGTTTTTTCTCAACCTCCGTGGAAACTGAAACAGGGAACAATCCTTTTGCCGACAATGCCCCAACCATGTCTTTTTCAGTATTGGCGAACATCGAACCCGAGGTGATTTCACCCTGCAGATTTCTTGCTTTATAATTGTATTCAGGCATTCGATTTTAATTCCGCTTAAGAACTTCTACGCGTTTCGTTTTCCGTGCCACAATCAAACTTGGGCCAAAAAAGACAAAACCTTGTTTAACTTCGCCGGTCACCCTTGGTTATCCGAAGCACTTCTTCCACCGAAGTATCTCCTTGAATTACTTTTCGCCAGCCGTCATCGCGAAGCGTTTTCATTCCGCCGGCAATGGCAGCTTTCTTGATTTCCCAGGTGCTCATGCGATCGTGTGCCATTTGTCGCAGATCATCCGTCGTGACGAGCAATTCGTAAATACCGAGCCTTCCTCGATACCCAACATCCCGACACTCCCGGCAACCAACAGCTTCGTAAATTGGCCCGTGATCCAGCATTTCCATCGGAAAATCATCAGGCAGATCCGCCGTTGCGGGTTTCACCTCGCGGCGACAACTACAAAGCCGACGAACAAGTCGCTGTGCCATAATGGCCTCAACGGTGCTGGCAACCAAAAACGGCTCGACACCCATATCACCCATCCGCGTAAACGCACCGGCGGCATCATTGGTGTGGAGCGTACTGAACACAAGGTGACCAGTCAGCGACGCCTGGATTGCGTTCTCCGCAGTCTCTAAATCGCGAATTTCACCAACCAGAACGACATCGGGATCGTGCCGCAAAATACTCCGAAGCGAGTGGGCAAAGGTCAATCCGATCTTCGGATGCACCTGAATCTGATTGATACCTTTTAACTGGTACTCAACCGGATCCTCGGTAGTAATGATCTTTGTTTTTGGATCGTTAATTTCAATCAACGAACTGTACAACGTCGTCGTCTTACCAGAACCGGTTGGCCCCGTAACCAAAATAATTCCGTGTGGCAACGAAATCAATTTCCTAAATTCATCATAAGTTTCCTCAGACATTCCGAGGCCCTGCAACTCAAAAACCATCGCGCCTTTATCCAGAATCCTCATCACGAGACTCTCGCCGTGAATCATCGGAATCACCGAAACACGCACGTCCACTTCCCGGCCTTTGACCCGAATCTTAATTCGGCCGTCCTGCGGCAACCGTTTCTCGGCGATATTTAACTTCGCCATGATCTTAAGTCGACTGATGATCGCAGCGCGGAAATGATTGATCTCAGGTGGAACCGGTTGGGTATGAAGAATGCCGTCAATTCGATTTCGAATCACAATTCCGTCTTGCTGCGATTCGATGTGAACGTCACTGGTTCGCGACTCAACAGCTTCAAGTAGAATCTCATTGACCAAACGAACAACGCTTGCTTCCTGCGCCATCTCGGAAAGCTCGCTACCGTCCGTCTCAATTTCGGTCAGCAACTCAATCCCGTCTTCGTTTCTTTGCTCGATCAAACCGCCAATCGTCTCACCACCAACACCGAGGTGGGTTTTGATCAATTTGGCAATTTCTGATTGCTCGGCCAGAACAGGTTCAACTGCCAACCCCATCGCCGCACTGATTTCGTCCAGCGGGTAAAAATCGAGCGGATCACTGGTTGCAACGACGATCGTGCCGTTTTCGCGACTAACGGGAAACAAGACCTGGCGATAGATAATTTTCAGTGGAAAATCTTCGAGCAAGGACAAATCAATGTCGGCTGTTCGCAAGTCCAAAAACTTTACACCGACTTCGTCCGCCATCGCCTCTAAAGCCGCTTCGTGAGAAACAGCGCCAGCCCCAACAAGCGATGCCAGTACATCACCGCCAAGACTCTCAGCATGGTTAAACTGAGCGTCAGATACCAATCCACGCCGAACTAAAGTTTCCACTAATTGCATTTCAGACTCTACAAATCACAATTGGGTTTGAAACTGTCGCTGACCAAGTTAACCACGACACCATTTCGTTTTCAAAAACTGAACTCTACCAAGGCCACGCCGAAAGTAATGCGACATTATGCGTGACGAATTCGGACTCTAAGAGCACAAAATTGCGTCCAACACATGATTCGATTCCATTTCCTCAGGATCCCGACCAGAACCG
>JAAEMV010000780.1 GCA_024225195.1 Planctomycetaceae bacterium
GGGCTAGCACGACTGCTGCCATTCATGGTCGGCAAGAACATCAGCGTCAAAGAAGCCATGCAAGAGCACCAGAGACTGTTTGGTTTTTTCCCAAAAACCGTTCAGGGAGACGAATTGGAGTGGAAGCATCAGCACCTGATCAGTGCCGATTATGGTGAGCCCTTGCGGCAACGCCAACCTGTTTTCGATCCCCAAAAGCCGTTCGGGTTGATGAATCAAATTGATTTCCTGCGTCTCGAGATGCAATTTGAAGATGATGGTCTACGCAGCTCTGTCCGCTGGAGTTTACGTCAACCGAAGGACTAAGTCCGAAGTGGCCACCATCAACTTTCATGAAATTCAGTCAGGGATCTCGGCGAGAGCATCAGTTTCGGTCACAATGTCCGTCGAGAAACCTTCCAGGCCCATCTGCTTGACTGAAACGGATTGATTGAAATTAATGGACGAAATCGTCTACTACGATCGCTATCTTGAACGGGACTGTCTTGAAAAAGTCTACGGAGACAA
>JAAEMV010000781.1 GCA_024225195.1 Planctomycetaceae bacterium
CATTGCGTTCAAGCCATGAGAGATTCCATTTTCCAGCGATCGCAGTAGCGTAACCCGCCTTTTTCAGTTGATTGCCAAAGCTGTTGAATTTGTTTGGATCCAGGTACGTGTCATCTTCCCAATGTGTAAGCACATGTTTGATTCCCGTGAATTTTGGATAGGTACCCGTCATAATTTCGGCTCTCGATGGAGAACAGGCGGGGTTTGCGAAGCAATGGGTAAACATCATCCCGCCCGCTGCCAACTTGTCGAGATGTGGCGTCCGAACACCGTGACCGCCGTAGGTACTGAGAGTTTCAATTCCAAGGTCATCGGTAAAAATCAATACAATGTTTGGCTTGCCGGTTTGCCGAATACCGGTTGGCGTTCGTTCAACGTCTCTCTCCCGCTTCGGTGGGCTTTTCTCCCTCAGTGATTTTTCCCAATCATCGTGTTTGGCTTTGAATTGTTGAAAGGCTGCGTACTCGTCGGCCGAGATTTGACCGTCGAAGTTGGTGTCGATATGGGCAAACAGCCACTCCCAGCCTTTCTTCTGGGTATTCCATTGGCCTTGCGACCGCCAACGTACCAACGTGGCAGGCTTTTGCAGATCTTTGATCGGTTTCTGAATCCTTTCAAGTTTTTGATCCAAAGCATCAAGCTTCTTTCGGAGTTTGTCGTAGGGAACGTCTTGCACAGGAATATCCAAATCGACTGCCATCGCAGCAGCCACGCCGGCAGACTCCCCAAGGTTCATCCAGACGGGTTCCATTCGAAGCGATGTAAACGCGATATGGCTGGCCGAAACGCACACGGGCACGAGGAGGTTCTCGCACTCTCTTTTACGCGGTACGATGGCCTCGTAAGGGATGGGGTAGCTGCCGTTGTATTTTCCCTCATCTAAATAGAGGATGGAAAATGCACCGCCTTGCACCGCGACTTTGCCATCTTCCACGACGACCGCATACGGCCAATCGTCTACCCCATAGGCAGCGAGACCAACCGTATGAGGCGGGTCTGTCTTGCCCTCGAGGTCCTTTTGGGTCACCACGTACGATGAAACCATTCGACGGGCCTGCCGGACATAGAGCTGGTGTGGCCAACCACCAGTCTCATCGAACACCCCCTTTTTAAATGACGTCTTCATCGCGCGTTGTTTCATGTTTTTTGTGGCCGTGGGATCGGTTTTTGCGAAATGGATCGAGTTGATCAGGAACTCTTGGTGGAACTTCCAGATCCGCGATCGCGTCGCCCAGTCACCGTTCGGGTAGTCCTCATTGCACCCGTATACAGTGGATCCCATCAAATTTCGATTAGATTGAGCGCCTCCGACAAATGGCCCCTTCTTACGCACCGTGAATTTGTTGAGTGTTGTTCTCATATGTCGATTTGAAAAGATGTCGACACCGCCGCGAATGGCACGGCGGTAGAGCTCAAATTCGGCAGGCTTAAAATTCGTTGGCTCGGGAATCGGTATGCCGTTGCCACTCATGTCGAACACGTGTCGGAAGCAATACCCCATCGACAACGAATCAGCGCTGCCTAATGGGCCGATCTTGCGATCTTGAACAAATGGCACCAAACCGCTTTCTGGATTTCCGGGTTCGATGTAGGGGTCGATGTCATGAACCCAAAGACTTGGGCGTACACCGGCAAGTGATTCGTTGTAGTGCTCGCGAGACTCCCGACCCCAAGTGTAGTTGACCCCGCTCAACGCGAGTAAGTCACCCTCGTAGGAACAATCGATGAATACTTTGGCGGAAATCCTGACAGCATTGGGTTGTTTCGGTTCGGGAATCGGACAACCGGTATTATCGACAGGTGCGTAGTCGAGTGTGATGGACTGGAGCGAACTTCCCTCTTTGTTCCCTGCGATAGACTCGTTCATCGCAATGGGGCGTTGTCGCGTTGGTGATTCGATGGGGGTGCCATTGATTTCGACCGTCCCGAGGCGGTGGTCGTAGATGACTGTGATGCCGCTCTCCTCAACTGCTTTTTTGAATCGCTCGCGATACTTTCTGTTACCGGCGCCAACTACAGCGTGCCCGCCATGTCCTCTGACCTGGTTCTCTAACCCTTCCGTCAGGATCTTATAGGTCGAGCCACCGACTGTGTTACCTTTGCCCCAATCAAGATGATTGATGCCTCCGCCGGTCATGCCGCCAAGCCAGCGACTCGGTTCGACAATGAGTACATCAGCTCCCTCTTTCTCTGCCGCCAGGGCTGCCATGACACCACTCGCTGTTCCGCCATAGACACAGACATCTACCTCGTGGCGGGTGACCTGCGCAGCAAGAACGCTGTGCCAAATCAATAGAACGCTCGTGACAAAAATGGTGAAGAATGAGAATTTCATCGACTTAGATTTTCTTATGAAGTGGAGTTTTTGGTAGAACGATCTAATGTTTTAAAAAAAATAATCAAATCGCTATTTGAATATTCTAATAGCTGTTTGGCTTTCGTCTCTTTTGGTTCTCGGATCCGCGATTGAACTCCAACACAGATTCGTAGGCCATCCGTCCCAAATAAGCTTTCTCTGCGTTGTTGAAGACGACGGTTGGCTCTCCACCGTCTGGATCCTTTCCTTTCTTTAACTTGGTCTCGGTGACCGAGTTAAAAGTGAGCCCTTTGGGGTTCTGCCCAGTCATCGCCGCGTAAAAAAGGTTGGCGACCAAAAAGGCACAGGTTTGATTCGGATGACCATCATTGTGGTAGCGAAAGACGAAGTCGGTGCCCGGCTTATTGGCCTCGCCCGTCTGAATGTTCTTTATTGCTAGGGGCACGGGAATCACGGCTTTTGGTTGCAAGGCACTTGCCATGCGGAGGCCAACCTCTGTGTCTCGATCGGCGGCGGCAACGTTAAACGGTTCGGTCACTGGATCTTGGTTCTGCGTTTCGGGTGAGGTCATATAGAAAATTAATTCGGCGTTTTGCTGTTTCGCGATTCTGGCGAGCTTCGTGGCGTAGCGTTCATACCCCTGATTCGGCAGCTCCGACACATCACGCCAGCTCTGCAGTACCACGTAGTCCCACTTGGTCTTGGGATTGTTCCGAAGCAAGGCTTCGTGGTTTTTGATTGCCTTGGTGATGTGTTTGTGAATGTCGGGAAAGGATACGTTGGTTTTGCCAAGCGCCAACCAGTGTTGTTCCCACTCCTTGGCATTGGGGGCGACATCGGACTTTAGGAATTCCTTCATCGTCGAGATGCGTTGGGTGATCGTATCTTCTGTAATTGTGCTCTGTTCAATGAAGCTCTGGCTAAAGTAGTAGGTCGAGTGTTTGAACATATTTTGCCCACCGTAAATGATTCGCTGTACCTTCACGTCGGTGGTAGGATCGCCTTCTTCGAGAACCTGTTCCACAAGACCGGCAATGTCGTGCCTTGCTGTGAAGCTGTTGCCGAGAAAGAGGATGTTTAACTCCTCGGCGAACGATGGCCCTGTAGCGGCAATAGCAAAGAGAACGACCGCGATTCTAAAAACCATGGATTGAATTTTCTGTGAAAAAAGTAATGGCTGAGGTTGGTCTGCCCCGCTGGATTATCTGTTAAAGGTCAATTGTGTTCCAAACGCAGCGACCGGTGCCTGATTGTCGCAAAAATATCTTCGGTTGTAAAAAAATCCTGTGGGAATTTGTAATCTTCCTATCGATCAATAGTTCTCGACCAAGAGTTCCTGTAACCGGTTTGGCGACATCTCTTGGAGGCCATTAGCTTTGACTCGATGCCGGTGCGAACCGCCGTCAACCTTTAAGCCCTCAGAATTCTTTACCTGTGCAAGCTTATTGAGAGCCATGCAAGTTCGGACGGAGGCCATTTAAACCCGGCTACCACAAATGAATCCGCGCAAGTGTCTCAGGGAAAATTTGTTGGCAAAAAATTCGGTCGAATGCTTGACAGCCGCTAAAATCACGGCAAATATAATTTTGCGGTGGGGTTAGAAATCCCCATCAGTCAGTACGAGTTGTAAAGCTCTGCTCGGATCGTCTAGCCGTTTTTTCAGCAGTTGGTCGAAATGCTAGGCGGGAGTTCGAGCGATATGGCAGTCGGTATCCGGGATCAAACGAGGGAGTTATGGACGTTGATCGTAACGCGATTTTTGGTCGCTGTTAGACGGATCATGAGAACGCGGCCAACATCGATTTTAAGTTAGATAGCGA
>JAAEMV010000782.1 GCA_024225195.1 Planctomycetaceae bacterium
ATGTTGTGCGGTAACCCGGCGATGCTGGACACCATGGAAGAAATTCTCGGAAAACGCGAGATGAAACGCCATCGCAGCAAGTCACCCGGTCAGATTGTGCTCGAAAGATACTGGTAGAGCCTACCTCAAACATTGCCCTTTAAACTCCCCTGGCGAATTCCGTACTGCGTCTTTCTTGAATCCAAGAAAGACGATAAAATGCCGAACGATTGGCGGGCTGAACAAATTGGTGTTCCGGCCTAAAACAAATAGATAATTTATCCCATTACATTTTTCGCTTTAGGATTCTCCGTGTCATTGCTATCTGGATACGAACACATCGTTCGCGAAAACGAACCTCTGGCTCCGTTTACACGACTTAAGATCGGTGGCACCGCTGAATATTTTGCGGAACCGACTAACGAAGAAGAACTGACCGGACTCGTCAAACAGTTCTCGGAAGCCAACCAACCCGTTCGCTTAATCGGTAGTGGCACCAACCTTCTGATTAACGACACCGGTGTAAAGGGGCTCGTGATTCATCTTGCAGCGCCTGATTTTTGCACAATAGCAGTCAATGAAAACCGTATTACGGTTGGCGGCGGTACTCGTCTGTCGCACTTTGTAGCCACCGCGGTTCGCGAGGGACTCGCTGGCCCCGAACAATTGGTAGGACTACCCGGCACCATTGGCGGTGCACTTCACAACAACACAGACGCACACGGCGTAGACATTGGAAGCTGGGTCGAATCTGCCGAGGTCCTGACCCGCGCTGGCGAACGCATTACACGGGAAAAGGATTCCCTCTCTTTTTCCTACCGTCAAAGCAGCCTTAGTGAGTTGGTTATCCTGAAAGCGGAATTCGTCCTTGAGAGAGAGCCTGCGGAAAATCTCACGAAGGCTATGCAAAAACTTTGGATCGTAAGACGATCCCAACAGCCAAGCTCAGAGCTACAGGCAGCCTACATGTTCAAAGATTTAGGTGGGGAACAGGCTGGGGATTTAATCGAGCGAGCCGGCCTAAAAGGAACGCGGGCGGGTAAAGTGGAACTATTAGATTCCGACCCGAATTTCTTCGTTGCTGAAGCCGGAGCGACCAGCGAAGACGTTCTCAGCCTACTGAAGACCGTCCAGACCCAGGTCTCCGAACGACTTGAACAAACTTTAGAGCCCGCCATTCAAATTTGGTAGCGAATTTGCTGACATCGCCGGTTCTATGACTTTTCGCGATCCGGTCAAAGTTTTAACGCTGAAAACTCGATTTTTACAGAAGATCCGTCCCCCATTGGATGGAACTTCATTTTCGGGAGAGCGTTATGCCAAAACACAACAAGGACATTCTCGATAAGCTTTTAGCGGGAATTTCAATTCGCGGCACACTCGTTCACCCGACGACGCTGTTTGTTTTTGCCACCACAATTTTGATTGGCAGCGCAATATTCCTTTGGGAGCGACACCAAGAGACGATTGTCAACCTCGACGAATTCAGTCTGACCCAAGAAAAGATTCTTCTGACACCGCAACCTCATTGGTCCGAACTGGACCTCAGAAAAATGGTTCTGGATCAATCCAACGGAGAACAAGCCTCAATTCTTGATACCGAACTGGTGCCACGAACCGCAGGAATCATGAAACAAGTCGGCTTTGTTGAACAAATTAACAGTATTGAAAAGTCGAAAGCCGGACTTAACATCGACGTAATCTACCGCGAACCCGTTGCTCTGGTTGAACTCAGTGCTGTCACCATGAAGAGCAAGTGGCCCAACGGCCAAATCGATCGAACTGTTTTGTTACCGGTCGACCGCAATGGCGTCCTCATGCCTGAATCTATCGGCGACAATTTGAACCTGCCGTGGATTGCTGTACTTTTTCCATCGCAGTTCCAAGCAACCTGGGAGCAATGGCCAGACGAACGGATTCACGATGCCGCAGCCATCAGTTCTGCTTTTAAACGCCCGCTTAGTGAACTAGGTATTCAAAGAATAACAACCAATCAGGTTGATTCGACTGACTCCAACCTCAGCCCCAAACCTTTCGAACTGTACTCTGGCTCGGGAACACGAATCGTGTGGGGCAACGCCCCTGGCAAGGAAGCAGAATCCGAGGTCGACGCAATTAAAAAGATCCGAGCGATCGAAGCTGTCGTTGACCAATACGGGCCACTGAACGAAATTGACCTTGGCAGAATCGACGTGCGGTCGGGCAAAGCGATTTCGACCGGATTTTCAAAAACAGCCAGTCAATCGAACGAGCCAAAGTTAGAATTTAAATAGCGATTGATCTCGGCAAATAAATCACCGGTCAGCCAACCGGTTGATGGAAACAAGACATCAGCACAGCTAGCCAGAGAATTTGGCAGATAAGACTGAGGCGGTGTTAAACTGATTTCTGTGGCGATGAGTTGTCGACGATATCAACTTCGACATCGGACTGTTCCTGCTCAAGCTTCAACTTGAGTTCTTCTCTAACTACCGGCATCTCGCTTGGGGCTTCAATCCCGAGGCGAACACCTCCGCCTGTGATCCGGACGACAGTTATGGAAATGTCCTCCCCAATCCAAATGCGCTCGCCAACCTTGCGACTAAGCACTAACATTATCGATTCCTTTGATAAACGTGATTCCTATAACTCGGGCTCCAAGCCGTAACGCTTAAAAATTTCTCCAAACGGGTCTTGACACGCCTCGTTATTTAATCGTGAGAATACCGTCTTGGAAAAAAAGTGCAACCGTTGAACCCCTGTTTCATTGGAAAACCTGAAATTTCACACCCCCAGAACAACCCAGACCGCCCATTTAGCCAGCAACCAGCCTAGCCGCGAGCGGAATTGGCTCATCTATTTGTTAAAAATTTCTCCTTAATAAGGCCCTAGGCCGCACCGCGGATGTGATGATCGCCGCCTGATTCGAGTAGGCGTTTATTGAAATCACGCGTCCAGTGGAACGGGACGGATAGACTTCCCCACCGCTTCTAGCAACAGAAGTGCTGCCTCCCCAATCACTATAGGGGGGCATTTCGAGGTCAACGTTTCCATCACAACAGATCTATGACCTCGTCCACTTTTGCAATTCTTCCACCACATTTGGCTTAGATTCGGACGGCTCAAAACCAAAGTAATGCGCCTCAAGATTTGTAATGGTGTCCGCCAATTCGATTTTACGGTCGGCGCTGATCCCATCAGAGTCGTAAATATCTTGCAACAATGAAATGGCGGCGAAAGGTGACATGTCCTCGCTAAGAACAGTCTCGTGTTTTTCCTGAGAGGCAGGCGTTCGTCTCCAGTAGCCGATGACGCCCACTAAAATGGCAACGCCAAACGAAAGAATTCCAATCACAGCCCAGACCGTCTTCGCAGAACTTCGTTGTCCGTAGCTGGCATTTAAATTGATAGTAGCTTCCGCGACCGCAAGATCCGCGTCGTCGTACCGTTGATAAATAAACTCTTCAACTTCTACGTTAGCTTGTGGAAACTCGAAGCTGGACGGCTTTTCGGCGAGCCCGGGCTTTGCCTCGAGCGAGACCAACCATGACCTGTCAGAATTAATGATTGGTTTCCGCGACGTGGGATCAAATTGAGACACTGAAACTCCATTGTCCTGTATTTCAGAAACTTCAAAATCATCAGGGGCGATGGAAACAATCGATTCTAAATCAGGGACTAGGCCTTGAGCACTCGCTTTAATTTCCAAAACTAATTTCCCATCCTCCGCTTGCCGTTCGTCAAGAATTTGCGTGACAGCCAATTTTTCATTAGGCCGCGGCAGCGCGGAAGCAGATTCCACGGGAAGAACGGCAGACTCAACTGGCAAAATGGCGTAGCCTGAAGTATCTAAAAAATCTAAATCCAAATGGGCCGGTGGAACTTTGTCGACTTGTGGCCCCCTCGACTTCAACAAAATGTAGGCATAGGGCGTGACACGCCAACCAGGCTTATTACTTGGAATCGACTGAACATCAGGCTTTTGAAAAGTCACGGACATCACTTCGAACTGTTCAGAGAACGTTTCTCGCACTGACTCCTCAAATTTATCCCGGTAGTCATTAGTCGGTCGCCCGTAGTTATACGAGAACGCGACGCTGCTATTTTGATTTTGCAGATACCTTCCAAAGCCACCCGATTCTCGCTCAATTTCCTTGGTGTGCACGAGGTCGACGTAGACACCGAACGGTTGCTCAAAACCAACTCTCGCATCTCCGTCAATTCGTGTTTCAAGGCGAATTTCGTTGACGAGGTCTTTGTAATATTCGTGAACTTTAATGGCCTCGCTTGCTTGCTTGTGATCTCCAACAATCAAAAGCCCCAGATCTAGATATTTGTGTTTGAGTTGGGGTTTTACGCTACTCATTCGATTGAAGAGCGAATTTGCAAACTGAGCCATATGGAATTCTGAAGCTGCCGAGGGGAGCGATAAAATGGCTTTACGAATCAGCTCCGCCTGGGAAGGATCGGTACGATTCTTATTTTCAATTAGCCCTAAATCACAAGCTCCCAGACTCGCGTAAAACCACGACGTGAACGGCGAATATCTTATGTACTCGCTCGGTTCCATCTGTCCAACTTCGCTCGCATACCTCTCGGCAGAAGCTTGAAAAAATGCCATTGCTTCTTTTCGTCGCGGTGAGAACTCGGAACTATTTTTAATCCCGGCACGATAATTATTCTCGTCATGCAACAATTCCGCCTGCGTTCTAATCAATTGCCAAGAATCAGGCTCACGGGCAATCGCATTCTCAACCAATTTCTGAGCTAACCGATAGCCATCGACAACTTCTTTTTCGATTTCCTTCTTTTTACGTTTTGTCTTTTTATCTTTTTGTACTTTTGCGTCCCGCCACATCCCAGCAAGATTGGTTCGCATCGAAGACGCAAGAACGGCAATCGTTTCAGAATCGATCTCTCCGACAGGCCCAAACACCTTTTCAATTTCATCAAGCTCGTACACCTCTGCGGTACTGTGACATGATACAAACGCATTCACCACCAACTTCTCATCCAGCTTGTTTTGAATCAGCTTATTCAAACGGACAACGAGACCCGCTAACTCTTCAAGATTTCGATTTTGCTTCGACCGCGTTAATGGAATCGATTCCGCACGACTTTCAAACCCATACATAAACATGTAACTGTTGGTACGACGGCGATCACTGTTAGGGTTGTGATTGCGAGTCCATACAGAAATGTATTCGTTAACTAACGACTCAGCCTTCTCAGGATGATCTTTTGCCAGCTTTTCAATGTATGGCAGTGCAAGATTTTCTTCAGAAACCTTGAGATACAACTGGGCAAGAACGGAGTCGAATTTAGGACGCAAAGTTGGCCCAACCAAAGCCAACCATTCCTCAGACGGCCGGATTTCCAACAGGTCTCCGGTCCCAATGGCTGACAATCGAAGACTCCTCGACCGGGAATTGGACATTCCAATGTTACTGTAAAAAATATTACCATACTGATCTCGCTGCATCGCTGGTCCCATCGATGATGAGTTGTCGTCCGAGTAAGAGATCTCTGCTTCTCGTAACCAATTCACAGCCAGAAGCTCCAGCAACGTTTTCCACTCAGCAGCTTGTTCCCGAGAGGCAAGAAATAGAGCTTTGACTGCCTCATCCTGTAATTTCAATCGATTCAAACGAGTGGCGGGATTCCTTGGACTTGTTTTCAGCGACTGTGAAGTATCAACTCCGATTGCTCCCAGAACTTCCATTCCGACTTCCGGTTTGGCAACGAAACTGTCATTAAGCCACTTGTTACCCAACTCAGCTTTCACCTGGGAGGACAATTCAACGGCACGGCCCAACGCCGCATTTCGCTCAGTCTCGTCCACATCTTCAGCGGCCAGGATTGCTTGGGTTACATTCCAGGCACCTTCCAAATACTCTGTTTTCTTTTCTTTGGAATAGAGGGCAAGTTGGTATTTAGAAAGCAAATTGAGCGCTTCGTGATCGTTATTTGCCATCGCCGTAGCAAGCTCGGGCAAGAAATCACCAACCTCCATCGCCAGCCCCGCACTAAACAATAGTTTTGCACACTGGCGTTTCGTAAATACAACCGGTTGTTTATCCAATTCCAACTTTAGACGAGTAACAAGGTCTTCCGACATATTGCCCCTCGCAATCGTTGCTCGAAAAGCTGACGCGAAAAAATTTAAATACTCATCAGGCAGACCCTTATCTTTTTCTGCCTCAGGTTTCTTGGGGGCAATCCCAGCAATTGAAAACAAGTCGTCAAACGTAAGATACTGAGGTTGTAGCGCTCTGGGATCAACCTGTGACCGAGTGGCGTTCCCACCCTGAAAGGTCAAGGCATTGGAATTCGAAGCGGAAGTTAGAATTTGACGATAAACAACTTTGGCATTTTCAAACGGAATCTGAGAGAGAAAGGATCCTACTTCCGCCCATTTCCCGAGAGTAAAATCACTCTCAAGCTGCTTCACCGCCAATTTGAATCGAGCGTCACTCGAGAGAAATGCAAGTCGAGGCGCAGGAGGCATGTCCAGATCAGCACTTCCATTCGCGTCCTTGTACCAGGTTTCAAGAATGTTAGAAGGCAGGCGATTCAATTTCAATTTCGCGAGCAATTTTAGACGGGTTTTATTATCGCTTTTGGATTTTGCCTCAACTGCAACTCCACCAGACTTAGTTGCGGAAACCCGCTCATCCGCTGGCGGCAAAACCTGCGGAAAGGAAGACTCCGGTCCACCGATGTTTAACCTCGCGCCGCCTTTGGTTGGTGGCACTTTCATCGCCGGTACTAACCGGGAAAGGGGCTTAGCCTGAGCATTCACAAATGAATTTGCCGGCAGCGCCACGATAAGGAGCGTGAAAACAAGCGTCGTATTCACGAGCCAAAGATTTTTTGTAAGCATGGATTTTTTCGCGTATTAGCTTGATTAACTCAATGGTCGACCTCTGAGCTAAAGCCAGATCGGTCGAGTTCCCATTCTAACTCAATCAACGCCAAAAGCCTAACCGCTGACAGCAATTTACTAAACATCGCAGGGATTTAGCCGTGTGAAATTTAAACAAAGCCTGCCGAGCTCGGCGAGTTCATCCATCTGAGGTTGCTACCACTAACGCGAACACCAAAAAAAATACCATGCAAACGATTGCACGGTATTTTGATTTTGTAGATTGCAGCTAATACAACATTGTCACTGCTACAACATCCTAACTGCCGGATCCATCCGCAGGGATTCCAGCACTTGCTCCACGAGCATCTTTTTTCTTTTTACCAGGCTGACCAACGCGACCGCGTTTGGAAGATGAATTTCAGCCAGCTCATTGGCTCGGCAGAGGTAACCCCTGCAATTCGCCAATATCCATTCGGGCTAATTTAACAGAAGACTCAAGGTCTGATTTCCGCTTTAAAATAGCTTCGGTGTCCAAGCCGTCTTCCGACTGCTCAGCGAGCAATCGATAAATTTGTTGAGAGGATGTAATCTCCGGTTCCCAAGCTTCCTGCGGACGCCCTTCCAGCCTCATCAACCAAGTGATGTAAAACTGGGAGTTGGCCAATGCGACTCGAGATTCCGTCAATGTTTCAGGATCGCTTTCAGGATCGTCCATCAATTCCTGAACCAGCACTTTTAGATCTTCATTGGCTTGAGGCAAACCACTGTTGTGAATCTCGCACTTGGCAAGTTCAAGTCGAGTTTTCCGCTGAACCGCTAGATCATCCTCAGGCAGTAGATCGAGGGCTTCCTTGTAATTTTCAATCGCCTTAGGCCACTGTTCTTCAGCTACCCAGTTATCGGCTTGGGACAACAACTGAGCCGCGCGATCACTCTTCAGATCACCCTGCCCTGGTCCCAAATGGTAGGCGAGCGCACCTACCGGGATCAACATCCATACAACAAACAATAATGTTCTCATTCGTTTCCTCTGAATCTTTGCATTGTGCTTGATTCGACCGGTTTCAACCCCAGCCCACTCTCAATCGTACACCAAAAACGCTAAAAAGCGAAATCAGACAATCTAAGTCTAATTTTGACCGTTAGTGGTACCGCTCTCGATTCATTCTCACCCAAGCCAGACCACGCCAGATCGCTACCGAAGTCAGCAATTCAAATGCAACTTCGCAAAAACAACGGTTTTACCACGGTGTCTGCATTTGACTGATCAGATCTCTCGCAGTTTGCTCAATGATCCGCTGCTGTGCGGTTGCCATCGACTGACCTCCCTCAGGGATGAACTCAGCATCTCGCGAAATAATCACGCTCTGCAAC
>JAAEMV010000783.1 GCA_024225195.1 Planctomycetaceae bacterium
AGGGCCTAAAGACATAAGAATCTGACCCTTCTCAATTGTTACGGTCTGACACTTGTTGTCTACGGCAGAACTGATAATACGCTCAATTATCTCATCCGCAGGAAAGTGCCCCCTGTGATAATTAACAATGTACACATTCTCGTTAGGGTCAACTGCCCAGATAATACCGACAGTATAGTCATTAACCTCTTTCACACCAATTGCCAAATCCCACGAGGAATAGAACCTAAGCTGTGTTTTCTCGGGGAGGGCTTCATACCAGTGAAAAGTGGGTTTTTTAAAATAAACACCGTCGTCCGGCACGGGATTCTGCTGGTAAAGTGCAGCCCATGTCCTAGGGCCTACCGCGCGCTCAATGCGTTTGAAGGCCTCGATGTCGTAACGCTCCGGGTGAAGCGCCTCGCCTTTTTTACGATATAACTCGTCGTGATTTGCTATAGCTGGAAAACGTACTACTCGGAACTTGTCCCCTTCCCCTTTGTCGCTTTTTTCTTCAAGCCAACCGGACAAATCGTCCATGTGCCACCTTGTTTGTATAATAAGCACTCCTCCGCCCGGCGCCAAACGAGTGTATGCGGTAGACTCGTACCACCCTTTTTGCATTTCTCGCACTGTAAAAGAGTCCGCATC
>JAAEMV010000784.1 GCA_024225195.1 Planctomycetaceae bacterium
GGCCGCGAGTCGGTCGATCATCTCAAGAGCATTTTCCACGGGACCATCGAGTTCAGCGTCACCGCTGTCAATGATTGCGCCTTCGGTATTTACCTTTTTGCCCTTCTCGGTTGTCCGATAAAGACCGGCATGACTGAACATTTCAAAGGGAAGCCCAAGTGGGTCCATTTTTCGATGACACCGGTAACACTCAGCCTCTTGAGTGACTCGCATACGATGCCGGAGCGTTTCTTTCGGTTCGTCCGGCAGCATCGCGTCCACAGTGATAGGGACATCAGGTATTGAATCACCAAGCAACCGCTCACGCACCCAGCGTCCTCGTAAAATTGCATGATTGTCCATTGCATCCGAATGAGAAACCAACCAACTTGGATGCGTCAGAATCCCTCGACGCTGATCCGCTGGAAGCTCCGTCAAAGAACGCTGAGCCCTGTCACGCTTGACAACCTGTGGCACGCGAACATGGATACTCTTGCCTTTGGGTAATTCAACATAGCCACGATCCGCATCGGTAATTCGAGTACCTTTTGGAACTTTCGGTAGCTTTTTCACCAGTTTCTCCAACTGGCTAAAATAACGAACGTCTGTACCGGGCGAAATCACAACACGATTGGTCGTTAGCAGCTCGGCGAGCACGTCTTTGTCTTCTGCCAGAACCATCTCCACCAACCGATCGGTATGCGAAGCCATTCCGTGCATCGTCGTGTAATGATTGGTTCCTTTACTATCACCTCCCGCCGCAGTCAGCGCTGGCGTATCCTTACAGATGGATCCAGCCCGGTCGTAATCAAAGAACTCACGAAAAAACTGAAGTACCCGGGGTTTCCGAATCGAGGGATCCGCAAGGATTCGGCTTACCTCGCGGGCGACATCTTTTTTAGTTTTCATCCGTCCCTGAGCGATGGAATCCTTGAGAACTCCATCAGGCGGAAGATAGCTCAATGCGGCGTTGACCGCTAATCCAAGCTCTTCACCTTGCAACATGATCCGCCCGAACCGATCAGGCGTGCCATAGTCAACTAACTCCACCCGAAATACCGCTTCACGATCCAAGAAGATTGGAGCCAACCCAAGAATCACTCCCTCTTCTTTTCCAAGATCATTAACAGCGCGGTCAAGAATCGACACGTATTGCTTTAACTCATCAGGTCTAGGTTGACGGCCAGTCAACGCTTCAAATAAATAGATAATCGCTGCCGTTTTTGAGTCATCACTAAAACTCTCGTCCTGAACTAGCTCATACACAGGAGTAAGCGGACGCTTGATCTCTTTACTGTAAAACAAGCTTTGTGATAGTCCCCGCAGATCACCATGTTTATATTTTGCGTCGATTTCACTAACGCGATCGGCGAATTGATACTCTTCCGCCTCGGGGCCATAGGCCATAAATTTCAAAATATCTTCCGCGAGCCCGGCGATCTGTATCGCTTCTGAACCATTGACCGAATACTGATCAGCATAATTTCTTAAGCCGTGGGTATCTTCGGTAGACAAAACAGGTGGAAACCCGGTGATTGCCGCCGCGTAAGCGGCACTTCCACCCACCCAACCAATGACACGATCCAGTCCAAAGTAAACCTTAACCTCTCCCTGGGGATTAGGGAGAATTCTATCTCCACGCGTCCTCAGTCCCGGTTTCCGGGCATTGTAGTCAGGTTCCAAATTGATAAGAGCATTTAACCGGGTCAAATGTTCCTGAGGTTGGATTCTCCAGATCCGTGCTGGAGAGGAAGGCGGTTCCAATTGTCCGTTCGAATATTCACGATCGAATAAAAGAGCATGATCGAGGTGATTCCCTTTCGATGGATGCAGGTGAATCTTGAAGCCACCCACGTCTTTTAACGCGTCGACTAAAGCGTCCGTAATCAGATGACTGAACTCGTAACGCGCCATCGCATCAGGCCGCGAAACTTCATCACGCGGGGGCATTTCGTTAAGCGCTACCTGCTCCCAAATCTGTTTCCATAAACCAGAGTTCTCGGCATTCACCTCGCTCAAGTCCTCAAACGAAACGCCACCTTCCTGCGTCTCGGAATCGTGGCATTCCAGACAATTCGCAGCAAAAAAAGACTTGGCCGCCGTCGCGAAATTAACTTGATCATCTGAAATTAACATTCCAGAAAACCATTGAAAAAGAAAAGCGACTCCTACGAGTGTTCGTATTCTATTCTGCATTACATCCCTAGATCGTGGAGCGACAACGATGGCAACTGACATCTGTTCCAAAAACAAACTTGGCTAAGCCAGCAATTCTTCAATCGGGCCCAGATGCGTGTCGTACTTCCCAGCAATATTCTTTTCCATATTGAAGCGATCACAGGGAGCGCCAATCGCGTGCAACAACGTCGCGTAAAGCGCATTAATTGGACGCTTTCCACCAACGCGTGTGTAAAGACCGGTCTTCAATTTTCCGCTCAAATCACCAAGCAACATAAACGGCCAATTAGCACCGTTTGTGTGCTGTTTGTCAGCGTTATTACTTGTGTAGACAATTAAGGTGTTGTCCATCATCGAACCATCACCCTCAGGAATCGATTCGAGTTCCTCGATTAGCTTGACGAGCATGCGGCAGTTGTATTGACGAATTTTGATCCAAATCGGATTCTCAGGCTGTTTCATATGCCCAAGATTATGACCCGCTGGCACAATCCCAAGTCCCTTCCACGATCCGAAAATTTCGCCCCTTCCCGAACCGATGGTCAACACGTTAGTGAGTCCTGCTTTAAGAGACGCAATTCCAACTTCGAGGAGCGAATCATGCCAGTCCGTCTCGAATTTTGGATTGATAAATTTTTCATCGTATTCTGGAGCGAATTTACGGAGATGATCCGAAACAGTATCAAGTTTTTCTCGGAGTCCATTTATCTCACGAAAACCATCGACATAGCCACCGTAACGTTCGCGTTCACTCGCTGGCAATGTAGTCGATCGCTGTTGGGCAATCTCCTCGATGCGATTAA
The DNA here is from genome assembly GCA_024225195.1 of Planctomycetaceae bacterium. GTDB lineage: Bacteria > Planctomycetota > Planctomycetia > Pirellulales > Pirellulaceae > Mariniblastus. Next base: position 2,961 of record JAAEMV010000784.1, read on the forward strand.
ACACACTCGATCTCGCTTCAAATTTACGTTTGACATCTCCAGTGGCAATTCCGCCAAACAACATCTGATAAAGCAATTTTGGGTTGGAGTGCATAAAGATCGGCTTACCTGCACCGGCAGCAGAGAGCGTCGCAAGAGTTGGACGCGAAATCATGTTTTCAATTGCATCCATTCCGATACATAAATGTGGAAGCATTGTTTCTGGTAGCTGTCCGCTAATCACATGGTCGATGGTTGCACCGGCTGGGGGAACGCCTATCCCACCTCGATACCCACCGAGTGCGCCAAAAAATGCGCTGTGTGACGGGCTTGTGTGCTGACCATGAAGTCCATTGATGATGTGAAGTTTGTCTTTGTATGGCTCTAATGGACTAATCGGTTCGGGCAACTCAACGCCGGCAAGAGATCCACTTTCTTTCATTCCAGCAGGAACACAAGTCGCAGGGTCAAATCCCTGATTCTGCAAAAAGAAAATAACTCGCTTGGGTGCCCCGCCACGCCCCCCGCGCTTCTCCCGCTTGCTGAGAGTTGTTGAACCAAGCGAAGTCGACCCCAACGCCACGCCCGCTGCCATTCCCTGTAAAATATTTCGGCGATTAATCATCGTCTACCCTTTTAAGTCGTAACATTACACCAACGATCAAATTCACTCGCGAACATGCGGAAAGGCCGGCCAACGTTGAATTGGCGACCACCTTCTCTCCTCTGCCAGGCGGCAGCTTTGCTCGTTAAAATCACAGGAGGCGAACTTAAGATCAGATGAATTTTAACGGCCTTTTATTGTAATCTCTTACGGACTACACAAAAACACTGGAAAAACCCGTAATCGAGACAATTCTCTTTACTCTCATAGCGATTACTCAGTAACCAAAAAAAGGACGGCTCGAATTCGAGCCGTCCTGATCATGTTCCCGTGTTAACGACCGTTTGGCGATCGTCGTACCAAGCAATAACTACTTCCTAAATTGTGCCTTCATTACACGTGCCTCAGACAGAGACCCGTAGAGTGAGTCCATCCCACGCCGTAGAACCCAAGCCCTCTCGGTGGTGTCATGTGTTCTCTCAGCCATCCGAAGGGTCGCCGAAACCATCTCCATGGTCTGGTCGTCGGTACTCTCGACGCCGGCACCAACGATTGACTCCATAGCTTCCATGTAAAGTTGACAACACTTTCCGTGGTTTCCGTCGTTGTAAACCGGAGCACCTTCGCTGATTGCGGATGCCAGAACGTCCATGGCAGCAGTACGAGACATGACTCCTGGAATCAAAACCGCGTCGATTACGTGAATGACTCCGTTGGTAGTATCAATGTTTTTCGCGACTACCTTGGCGTTATTGATCGTGACCCCCGATGCCATCAAACCGATGTCGACTGATCGACCTAGGAGCGTACTCGCTTTACCGGCCTTGACTGCGTCGCTGGCATAGACCCGCCCCGCAATCACATGGTACTTGAGAATGTTAATCAGGTCCTGCTTGTTTTCGGGCTTGAGTAATGTTTCAACGGTGCCACTTGGCAGATTGGAAAATGCCTCGTCCGTCGGTGCGAATACTGTGAAGGGTCCTTCGCTTCCAAGGACTTCTGCAAGGCCTGCCGCACCAACGGCTGCTACCAGCGTGTTGAATTGGCCGACAGATTGTGCGGTCGCTGGAATTGTGTTGAACTCAGGAATCAAAACCGTATCGATTACGTGGATGACTCCGTTCGAGCAAGGGATGTCAGTCACGACAATTTGTGCGTCCCCTACCTTGAGCGAATCGCCGCGAAAATCCAAGTTTAAACGTTGCCCATTAACCGTTGGAGCGGCGTTCAAATCGTAAGCATCTCTCGCCATGACGCTCCCAGAGAGAACGTGGTAGGTTAAAACCTGAGCAAGTTGGCTTTTATTTTCTGGCTTAAGTAGCGATTGTAAAGTGGCTGGGTCCACCTTCGCAAAAGCATCGTCCGTCGGGGCAAAAACAGTAAATTGTGTATGCCCGTTAAGCGTATCAACCAAACCAGCAGCCTTCACGGCTGTGACAAGCGTTTTGAAGTTGCCCGCGTCAATTGCCGTCTGAACAATTGTCTTTTCCTGAGCAAACGTGGCCGTCGAAATGGTCGCCGCGACCAACATGACTGCCGTGAACATGATTTTTCTCATTCTTTTCCTCGCTGGGTTAAAAGTCATTCGTGAAGATCAAACCGTTCATCAGGAGTTGTCTTCTCAGGATTTCTCTAAATTTCTCCTTTTTTTCTAATATCTGATGAAATTCAACCCGGAGTTGAGGTGTGTTTCAAACGAGGACTCATGGAATGGTCTCTAACTACACAGCTATTTACCCAGGCGTCGCATGAAAGAGTCCCTCATTCACAAAAACGTTAACAGGCATCTCGTACAACTCGGACAATTTTCTACTTGTCAAAACTGTTTCCTTAGGTCCGTCTGCAAAAACGTTGCCTCGTTTTAACAAAATGACGCGAGAGATCTCCACGGGAATCTCATTGAGATGATGAGTGACGAGCACTAAAGTTTTACGCTTTCGAATTAACTCGGAAACCGTATTGAAGTATTGGAATTGAGCGGACAGGTCTAAACCGTTTGCCGGCTCATCTAAAACAAGCACGCTTGGGTCATTTACCAATGAGCGAGCCAGCAAATGCCTTCGCTGTTCACCCGTGGACATCTTAAAAAACGGTGTTTCAAAAAATTGAGTAATACCTAGCTCGTTTGAGATACGTTCAGCGATAGAAAGTTGAGTATTGTTGAATTCCTGATGGCCAAATGTATTCAGGCTGGAATAAAATCCGGAGAGCACTACCGAGCGTCCCGGCGTATGAGGTCGAAAGTTCTGCTGCAAATCAGCTGATACCACTCCAAAATGTTTTCGCAGTTCTGCAACATGCCACCGCGACTTTTCAAGAATCGCTACCTCTCCTTTCGACGGGTACAAATCGCGTCCCAACAGTTTCAATAGGGTCGTTTTACCTGCTCCATTGGGCCCAACAATCGCGGTGTTCTCCCCCGCTTCGATCGCAAGCGATAGATTACGAAAAACACAATGTCTGCCACGGTGTACTTCTGCATCGGTGATCTTAATAATTTGCATCGTTCCAGCCATCACAACTCAAGAAACATTCACTCATTCCATTAGACGCTCAATGGTAACTCATTTCCACGCACTGATAAGACGCAGTAACCGGGCCATTAACACACCGTCAAATGGTTAGAGACCGCGAACGTCTTCCTTTGAAAATGAATTTAACTACGGCAAAGCTTGGCATGTCCCTTCCAGCATTTAATTCGCCACGAAAACACGACTATCGCAATGTCCAGCCACACATATTTTCCATTTCTAAAATCATCTTGATGAATTCCACCTAGCTCAATTTCACAACAAAACCCCCTCTCCAAGGGAGCGATAAGCAATAGATAACCTTATCGAAATTCACTCATGTCGTATCAAACCAATTCGTGATATACTCTCTGCTCAAGTTCCAGCAGTGTCGCAATGAGCCTGCGAAACTATAAAACACAAGAAAGTGACTCGAGGCAATGGATTGTTTTTCTAACTTCAAGTATTTGCTTATTCTGATTTGTTTGTCCTTGGCAAGCACTGCTTGTACTGCATTTGGGGAAGAGGGGGCGAGGTCTAAGGTGAACCCCGATCAGGCGACTGGGCCCACTGTCGGGAAGACTACTGCTACGGCAGTGCCCGCGGCCAATCAGTTGGTTGCGGCGGGTCAATACAACCTACTTTCGTGGAATGTTGAATCAGACGGCGCGATATCGAAAGTTATCTGCGAACAATTGGCCGAACTCAATCAGAATGATCATTACGACATCTTCACGCTGTCTGAGGTTTTACCTGCTGACCTGAAAAAGTTTCGATATGCACTTGGGAAACACTACAAGTACGTTTACTCAAAATCTGGTTTTAGTGACCGTCTCGAAATCCTTTACAACGAAAACAAGTTCGAATTAGTGCGGCACTTTGAAATTAAAGAGATAAATATTCTCAATCGGTATCGAGCACCTTTGGTAGCCCACCTGAAAGATCGTGCGAATGGAACCGAGTTCCTGGTCATGGTGAATCATCTTGCCAGAGGAAAAGCCGAGATTCGTCAAAAGCAAGCGACAATGCTGGTTGACTGGGCACGCGACCAGACGTTACCAGTTTTTGCGTTGGGTGATTACAATTTTGATTTTGTATTTAAGACGCGAAAGGGAAACCCTGCCTTTTCAAACATGCTCAAAGACAACATTTGGCGTTGGGTTGAACCTGTCGAACTGATTGACACAAACTGGTATGACAATCCGCGAAATCCAGATGGAATTGATGATTACCCTGGCAGCATCTTGGATTTTGCGTTCGTTGCCGGTTCCGCAAAGAACTGGAAATCAACCTGTCGAGTTTTGGTGCGGGAGGGAGATTTCCCAGACGACAAAACGACCAGCGACCATCGCCCCTTTGAGATGACGATCGTTAAACCATAAACGCCCCGTTTTGTTCCTTGCACCGTTTGTAGCTGACTGGGTAACTGCGGTATTCTTCGGATTCCAACCGGCAAGGCCTCTAGACACCCTCTACCTTCTCAAATTCGTGGACCCATACCTCTTGGCTCTCATCCCACTCCATACCGGGATGCATTTTAATGATCAAGTTCTTATAAAATTCCAGATTCGGATACCCTTCGGCCTTGGCATCTGCTTCCGTCATGTTGCTTAATATTTCAAGCCTCAAATCAGTAATGACGAAAGCAGTTCCCTCAAGTACAAATTGCTCGCCAGGATACCCGTAGACTCCTGCGCGGCGTTGCTGACATTTCCTACCCGCGAGTGCCGCAGCGACCAACTTCTCATGAGTCACTAGTCGATCTATTTCACAGCTCTTCTCTGGATATTTGCTCATAGTTTCGAATTCATTTTGAGATCATTGAAAATTGATTTGCTATTGCAATTTAAGCATCGCCAAATTCAACGAATGAGGGATATACGGATCATGTTTTAACCCTTTGGAGGGTGTTTTAAAACAGCGGCCCGACAGCAAAGTCTTTGTAAGCAAAGAAAATTCCTTCCCACACAAAGAGAGAAAAACATAGAAATTCGTGCCTAACCGAGAGGCCGTATAAATATGTTCGCAGAAATGCAGAAAAGCCCCTAATAAACAAACTGGAATTTCGTCAAGGTTAGGGTGCCGTCTACGGCAATTTCCGCTTCATCCCTCAACTTAGATGAGATAGGAAAACAGATCAAAGCCCATGTTGTTGGACGCCAACTTAGCTAAACTATCGAACCTCGTTACTATCAACTACTTCTCTCGGATCTCTAAAGATGAAATTTACGCAAGTCACCACACTCATAATTCTGATCTCCATCTTCAGTTTTGGACTCAATGTGTCCCAAAAGGCTCTGGCGAGCGAACCTGTGATGGATGAATACATCAAAGTTGAAGTCCGTGGTAAGTTGAACAATGGGATCATGGCGATTGGAGGTGAGACTACGGGTGTTGTCATATCCGCGAACGGAGTCACTTGGGAACTCGACTTTGCAAATTCTCCGAAGTCTCAGAGAAAATCAGAAGCTATGGACGGCCAAATGGTTGTCGTCAAGGGAGAGCTTTCAGTCAAGCGTGGAGTTGAAATTCGCCAACGCTGGATCGTCAAAGTAGCTTCCATCGAAGCAGGCAATGCTAAGCCCAATCTTTCAATACTCGACATTAAGAATGACGGCGTAAAGAAACTGGAAGTAAGCCAGACATTCGGTGGCTTTCGGGAAACGCAGATTTTTTACACGTTCCCGAAGAAAAATCTTATCCTCAAAGTAAGAATCGATAACAAGAACAAGGACTTCGCCGTTACAGGCAAGGTAATTGTCTTTCCCAAATCAACAACTGCTGAGGGACTTGCCAAATGGCTGAACAATCAGCACTCCGATGGCTTATTTCCAAACATTCCGCAACCCGTTTCAACATTGGATTTGCCCAATCAACTCTGCAGCTCAATGAACCCAAAATTTGACAAGGAAATCAAAACCCATTTAGGCAATTTCAACAGCTACTCAATTGATTTTAAAATTAAGGACGTTGAGAAAATTGGGGATTTTGCGATTAAAGGTTTCTCTGGCAAGGCCAAGGTTCACGTCAAGAACAAATAACGGCATTGACTCTGAACGCAATTAGCTAAAGACAGCCTTGGTCTCAGCAGTGTCGTGCGTTTCCGCTGGACGACTCCTGACAAGCTTGTTTGGGCAACTCCGAAACGCCCTTCGCGACTTTTGCAGCGTGCAAAGGGTTGAACTTAAGATTACATGGCGAGGGCTTAAAACCCCTCGGCACTTACTTACGATCTCGTTTCATCAATTCCTTCGTACGCTTTTTAATTTGAGCCTCCGGTATTCCCATGAGGTAGCCGACGCGACGCATCACTTGAGCATCGATGGTTTTGATTGAACCTAAATCAATTTCAACCTGGTAATCCGACGGACCATCTTTGAAGAATACCAGTGATTGGAGAGCAATTAGATTAACGACCGCTGAGTCCGATTCCTTTAAGATGGTCTCGATCACCGGCACTGGATTGGACGTCTGAGTTAGTCCGAGGAACTCACATGCTCGTAATCGCACAAGAAGATTCGCCTCTTGATCGACAGAGTTTTCCGCGAAAGGCGTAAGTTCCGCTGCTTGCTCTCCAAAGATTGAGCAAACAGAATAACCCCAATAACGCTCGACTGCGTCCTTTGACTGAATCGCTTTACGCAGTTGAGGCATCGCCTGCTCAGGCGGCAACAGGGCTAAGTTCGCAATATCGACGTAGTTTGCAATCGAATCCTTGGCTGCTTGACCATAGGCAACGGGATTATGCATAGCTTCGTCCACGAGAACACTCTCCGGAATAAAACTCAAATCGGGCATCGCCTTAACTTGCCCGGTCAGTTCATCCCGCATTGCAATAAGGCGTTCCCGATGTTCAGCTTGGCTCGATAGATCGTTAATTTCGTGTGGATCTTCGGTCAACAAAAACAACTGCTCTGCTGGTTTCGGCAGAAAAAATGCAGATTGAGCGGGGTTTAGTTTTCCTGCTCTAAAAAGCTCTCGCCATTGCTTCCATGCGAGATTGATATACCGATAGTTATTCTGAAGCCCATCAGGATAGATCGCCTGGTAGTTTCTAATATATTTCCAATCACCAATTCGAATCGATCGACAAAAATCATACTTCTCATCCATGCGATCAGCGTATCCAAACGTTCTGTCTCTAGCCTCCACTTCTTTGCGAGCGACACCCTGCCCCATAAACGGTTCTCCGTCAACAAAATCCGGAACTTCCACTCCAGCCAACCGCAGGACAGTGGGTCCAAAATCAACGAAATCTACGAAACCATCGGTTCGATCTCCACGTTGAAACGGAGAACGGGATTTCCATTTTTCAGGAATCCGAACGACCAAAGGAACGTGGAGACCACTCTCGTTGATGTACCCCTTCCCGCGTGGCAGGACTCCGCCGTGATCACCAAAGTAAAAGATGAAGGTGTTTTCAAGCTCACCGTCGCTCTTTAATTGTTCAACCAACTTTCCAACTCGGTTATCAATTGACTTGATGCGATCGTGGTAGCGTGCGTACGTTAAACGAAACAACGGAGTGTCAGGATGATAAGGTGCCAGTTCAACTGTGTCCGGCTCCGTTTGAAGATCGGGGGAATCCACCCACGCCTGCTTAAAATGCAATGAGGACTCATGGGAGTCAGTATAGGTTTGCACGTGGAAAAAGGGCTTCCC
>JAAEMV010000785.1 GCA_024225195.1 Planctomycetaceae bacterium
AGTTTGCTTAGCATCTTTCGACTGCATGAATAACAACCTTTGCAAATTTGACACAGGCTTCAGCTGCTGAGTTGAAAGGCGTCTCATTTGCTGGTGGATTTGATTCACAGGATCCGACGACTTGGTCAGATCAGGCTCAATTGGCTGCTGTCGGTGAGTGGGACAAGCTAAGTCAGTGGCAGGATCAGCTTAACGGCGGAAGAGTCGTGGCGTCGGATGATCTGACTAAGATTGAAGGAATTGGACCTCAGGTGGCTGGGTTGTTGAACAGCGTGGGCTTGATGAGTTTCCAGCAATTAGCTCAGACAACACCGGATCAAATTAAGGAAGTCCTGAATCATGCGGGTGGAATCATGGCGACCATGAACCCATCGACATGGCCTGATCAGGCACAGCTGGCAGCCGCTGGCGAGTGGGACAAGTTGAAGGAATGGCAAGACGTCCTAGATGGAGGGGCGTAGCCAAGGGGGTAGGGGAGTTGCCAAACGGGGCGAAAGTTGCCGCTAAATTGGTTTTTTCCTTGGAAATTGGGTAATTATGAGGCTTCCAAGCCGATAGATTGTTATTGGTGATGCTATTTTTCCCATCCTCCCTGAAATGACATATTGAAATGTCAATTTGAGGTTGACATTTTGCATAAAACTATTATTTTTACGGGCTTCCACTTGTGCCATTTGCGCAATTGGGCCGGATGAAAATTCACCTGGAATTAGTAGCGTCGACGAAATCGGCGCGTGGATAGATAGAAGAACGAATGCCTACGATTAATCAACTTCTCCGCAAAAAACGCAAGAAGAAACGCAAGTTTACCAAGGCTCCTGTGCTGGAGCGTTGCCCTCAAAAGCAGGGCGTGTGTCTGCAAGTTCGGACGATGACTCCGAAAAAGCCGAATTCGGCGTTGCGTAAGATCACACGTGTGCGACTTTCTAACGGAAAAGAAGTCACGGTTTACATCCCTGGTGAAGGGCACAACTTGCAGGAACACTCGATCGTATTGGTACGAGGCGGGCGAGTCCGCGACCTTCCGGGTGTTCGATATCAGGTTGTCCGCGGTGCTCAGGACACATTGGGTGTCGAGAACCGAAAGCAATCGCGAAGTCGTTACGGCGCGAAGAAGTAGTTTGTTGCGTTGTCCGCAACTCTAAATTTCAATAGCAATCATTTCTAATAAAAAATACAGAGTACCATGGGAAGAATTACCGCCAGCCGAACGCAGCTAAAACCGGATCCAAAGTTTGATTCCATTTTGGCGAGCAAGTTCATCAATTGCTTGATGTGGGATGGAAAAAAAACCACAGCACAGGCTGTTTTCTACAACGCTCTGGATGAGATCAAGAAGCGTGTTCCAGATGCTGAATCCATTGACGTTTTCACGACAGCCGTTGAAAACGTAAAGCCACACATCGAAGTTCGCTCAAAGCGAGTCGGTGGTGCGTCTTACCAGGTACCGATGCAGGTCAGTCGAAGCCGACAGCAGTCGCTTGCGATTCGCTGGTTGCTCACGGCGATCCGAGACAAAAAGGGTCGTCCTACTCATCTGCGTCTCGCTGATGAATTGGTTGCAGCTTACAACCGTGAAGGCGCGGCGATGACGAAACGAGAGAACACCCATCGAATGGCCGAAGCGAACAAAGCGTTTGCACACTTCGCTTGGTAGTAAAAAACTGAATCCAAACCGCTTCGTCGAACACGGAGCGGTTTTTTTATGCGCTTATCGGATGATTGAAATTTCCAAGTGCAAGATTAATTTTCCAGGCAATCACGCTTTTAGTTGCTGATTTATTATGGCTCGTAAACTCCAAAATCTGAGAAACATCGGCATCATCGCTCATATCGATGCTGGAAAAACGACGGTGACCGAGCGAATGTTGTTTCTTAGCGGTGCCAAGCATCGGGTCGGGAAAGTCGACAGTGGAACGACCACTACCGACGATGATCAAGAAGAGCAGGAACGTGGAATTACGATTTACTCTGCCTGTGTGACGTTTGATTGGAAAGACATTCATGTCAATCTACTCGACACACCGGGACACGTGGATTTCACAGCAGAAGTCGAGCGGAGCCTGCGGGTTCTTGATGGCGCTGTCGTTGTGTTTAGCGCACGTGAAGGAGTGGAGGCGCAAAGCGAAACGGTTTGGCGACAGGCCAACAAGTACGGCGTGCCGAGAATGGCGTTCATTAATAAACTTGATCGCGAAGGCGCTGGATTTGAGCGGGTTTTTAATGAGATAAAAACACGGTTGGGAGCCAACCCGGTTGCGTTGCAGATTCCCGTTGGTTTGGGGCCTTCACACGTCGACGATCCATTTCGCGGGCTGATCGACCTAATAAAAATGCGGTACGTCACGTTCGAGGATGAAGGAAAGAAACAAAAAGAGTCGCCGATTCCAGAAGACTTGCTTGATGAAGCTGAGTTTGCCCGTGAGCAACTGCTTGAGACACTGTACGACTTTAGTGATGAAATGGCGGAATTGGCGTTTGAAGGGAAATCGATTTCGAACGAGTTGATTCGTAAAACCGTACGCGAAGCGACCTTGAAAGGGAAAATTCATCCAGTGGTTTGCGGTTCCGCCTTACACGGCATCGGCGTGCAGGGTGTGCTTGATGGTGTTAAGCACTATCTTCCTAATCCACTCGAGCGTCCGCCAGTGGTAGGAACGAATCCAAGAAAACCTGACCAGGAGTTGTCTCGAAAG
>JAAEMV010000786.1 GCA_024225195.1 Planctomycetaceae bacterium
GAATCGATACGACGCAATGAACCTCGATTAGCACATTAGACGTATCGCCTACTCCCCCTCTCATTTATCCCCACCATTCGGTTGGGGCCACCGTTCAGGCCTTTACCAGTGTGAGACCTCCCGGCTTTCGGATTCACCAAGCTCGTTTCACTGGCTAATATGCCATCTGCTGACTTCCGTTGTATGATAAGCGCACCTTACGGCTTGCTCACTCGTTGTTCAACTGCCGTCGCGTCCCTGGGGTTTGTGGTTTCCTCTCTTTTCAGAGTTTGGTTCGCTGATGGTCAAGACACGATTTTCCACCAGCGCCGGGATATTTGGTAACCGGTTTATCCTATTCCGGTGATTTCAAACAGCTGTCACATCGAGATACAACGGATCTCCCGGGGTGAACACACGTCTTTCTGTACGTGAGCGCCGAGTATACGCACCTAACCCTTAGAAGATGGATAGAGGACTTAAGACTGTGTTGCGCCCTGGTCCCGATTAGATTCGCCTGACTCGATTTCTGTACGTCGCCCCGTACATTTGCGTTACTTTTCCGTAGAAAAGCGGCCTCCTTCAAGGACCCGTCACCGAGTACC
>JAAEMV010000787.1 GCA_024225195.1 Planctomycetaceae bacterium
ATTCTCAATTTCGGAAAATTTTGAGCCGCAACATGTCCGGCCGATCAGTTGGCTGCTTTCTCCGTCGAGTTCGAGGTACTTGCAACGAGTTGCGTCTTAGTCAGGATCGTTGCTACTTTGAACCCTTGAATTGGCCCTTTAGACGGGGAGGGCGTCCTGTTTGTAGGATGGCCGGAAAGGGCCTTATCTTTCTCTCCGGTTCGCCACCGTAAATCATCGACTGTTGTCAGACCGGTGACTCTTTAACGCGGCGGTTGTTTGCTTCTTGCGCGCTCTTTGTGCTACCCAATCCCAGACTTCCTGTTCTCAAGTCCCCGTTTTCCGCCATTTTGTTAAGCTGGGCAGGATATATGTCCGTGCAAAACGATGATTTTGGGTTTGGGGGAAATTATCGGGTGAAAATCTGAAAATTATCAAAAATCGTGGCCAGTTTTAATTATCGTAGGAGCCATACCATTATTTTGTCCATTCTCAGGCGGGATTCGCTCCCGTGCCAGCTTGAGATTTTCATTCGTTGTGCACGTATTCAGGGCTTTTTAAGCGTTTGAATACTATTAACAGGGTTTTCAAGAATGAGTTTAAACCGCCACTCGTCATCGAGACGTAAATTCAATCAGTCCAAAAAACGCCGGCGCAAGTCCAGTGAGGCATCCGTTAACTACGAATCACTGGAAGAAAGACGGTTATTGGCGGTCGATGTTGGGTTGAACCTGAATACCGAACAATTCGGTGCTCCGCCAAACTTGGCCGGTGCGGTTGGACCAAATCACGTTGTTACCGTGACCAATCAGAACTTCAAAGTGATTGATAAGGTCACCGGTGATACGTTGGTCAACAAACCTGTTACCGATTTCTGGCGGGATCGTGGCAGCGATGTTATGCCCGGCGTATCGGTTTCCGATGAGGTGTTGAACAATGGCGATTCGGCCACTAATTCTCGTGTCGTTTACGATGCCGACACCCGGCGTTGGTTTATCACGTCCGTTAGTAACCGTGACATCTATAGTGGTATTGATGGTAATCAGCATGCAGTCCTATTGGGAATGTCACGAACTTCGAATCCAACGTTGGACTGGTACAGCGTTAGCTATGGTTATGACGTTGATGCTGATCCGGCGACCGGGGACCAGTTCTTTGACGGTGGATTCCCGGCAATCGGTGGTGCAGGTGTAGGGGTCAATTTAGCGGTTGATGACAATAGCGTCATCGTCTCTGTCGATTCCCCTTCTCCTTTCGCTCCCCCGGAAGTCTGGACGTTCAACAAGTTCGAACAATTGGTTCGTCCAGGTGTTCCCGGTATCGGCAGTGATAGTTTCGGAGCAAGTGCGTCAGTCGTTGCCGCAGCAGGTAACAATCATCAGTGGGGAACCGACGTGACGGGCACCGTCGCGGGAACCTTTGGTTTGGTCGCACCGGCTGAAGGTGACACGCTTGTCCTAACCGAATTGACAGACACCGACACAGCCGGCGGCGCGGTCGCTCAGGCTAACGTAAACATTGCGGTCGATCCTTACGAAGCTCCGCCGGAATTCATTCGGCAGGAATTTGATCCGGATATCGTCAATGGTGGAACCGAGCTAAGTGCATCGATTCAGCGACTAGGTAACAGCCTTTGGGCGACCCACGCGATTCTAGGAAGCGGTAATGGATCTAATCCCGATGGTGGCGCTAATGAAACGAGTGCGATTCGGTGGTACGAGATTGATCTCGATACTAAAACCGTAAAGCAGTCGGGAACGATTGAGCATCCGCAATACAACTATATTTATCCTTCGATTGCGGTAACCGAAGCGGGACATGTTGCCATTTCTTACACGGCTGCCGGTGTGGGTGAGAATGCTGGTGACGGGCTGTTCCCATCTTTGGCTGTCTCGGTTGGTTACAACAACGGTGGAAACATCATCATGGAGGAGTCTCGAATCCTCAAAGATGGTGAGGGCGGATACTTCGATGGGCGAGGAAACCGTTGGGGTAACTACGCCAGCACCGTGGCTGACCCGAACGACCCAACCAAGGCATGGGTGTTTGGATACTGGGCTGACGATTCGGTTCGAAGCAACGGTCAAATTCAGGCAGTTGAGATTTCATTGATTGGGCATAGCCCCGAAATTGTTGGCGATGCGAATCCCAATGTAATGGTCGTTCGACGTTCAGCGCTCGACAATGCGATGATTGAGGTTGAGATCGATGGAACAGTGGTCAACACCTACACCGAAACCATGTTGCATTCAATCACTCTTAACGGCATGGGCGGGGATGACACATTCATCGTCGACACCGTTAATGGTGAACTGGAGTTCCTTGGCGGAGTAGAGGTCATCGGCGATGGTGACGATACGTTTGTGGCGAGCACTGTCGAAAACACGACTTGGGAGTTGGGGCTCGACGGTGGTGGACAGGCCGCGATTGGAAATGACTTCCCGCCTCCATGCGATGAGCCTCATCCCGATGAGCAGGTCGTTAATCTAAATTTTGAGGCAGATTCCCTGTGGTTTGATGATACTGCCTATAACCAAAACGGTTACGCCACATTCGGCGACGCGTTGCGTGGTGAGCTACAACTGTACTTTGATAATACAATTATTCCGCTGTTCGAGGGAAGCTTCACAGTAACTCTTGATATTACCGACAACGAAGTTGACTCGTTAGCGACATCCGAAGCGTTTGGTTACGGATTCCACGATCTCAACGGCGAAAATGTTTGGGCTGCATCGCCTTGGTCAATCATGACCGGACGGGGTGACAGTAACGGAGTCGACGAGAGCGACGGAATGATCAATTACAACCTTGATTTAAGTCGCTTTGGAGGTGATCAACAGGCACTTCTCGATAACATCACCGGTGGTTTGACACGATCGCAGTATTTCCGCGTGCTTGGAATGGAGTCGTTCATTCCAAACGAAACACAAAGCTTCGATCCACGGGGTAACCGTGACGTTGCCAGCGTAATGGACTTGCAGTATTTCGACATCAACGATGCTGCGGTTGTCGGGAACTATGACGCGAATGACTCAACCTTCGAAGTTTTGAACTACACCACTAACGCAAACTGGGCCGGTGATGGTTCTGGTTTGTATTTCATGGGTGTGAGCGACACCGGAACCCCGATGCCGCTTTCGGTTAACTCGAATACTGAGTTGATTGATTTCGAAACGATTGCATCAAGCCTTGCCGGAACCTCTCGTGATGGTAGTTTCAACGACATTGTTGAGCAGGATCGCGCATTCCTGCGTGGCCTGGGCTTCTCACTAAGTCCAGTCAACCCGCCTGAGCTATCACCAGGTTTTGATGTCGTCTTTACTGGGATTGATGAAGTTCAAGCCGGTGACGGAACTGACTATTTCTGTATCGGAAGTTCTAACATCGATATCATGGTCAGTTCTGGTTTAGGGAACGACACTTTCAATGTGACCGGATTAGGCGTTGGTGCTCTTAATCTCTTTGGTGAAGGTGGCGATGATACCTATGAAGTTGTATTTAGCTCCTCTGGCGTGATTACGATCATTGATAGCGTTGGGACTGAAAACGATACACTGATTGGTAAGGGAACTTCGATTGCTGATGAGTTCATCTTTGATGTCAACGGCGTCAAGGTTAACTCAGGGCTGTTGATTTATGTTGGTATTGAAAATGCCACGTTCGATGGACTTGGCGAAGACGACGTCTTCGAAGTTAAGGCCGAGCAGTATGGGATTATTGGTCTGACAGGTGGAGAGGGTGTTGACACATTTATCGACTCTTCTGGCCTCGATCAACAACTGGCAATCTCAGTGGATGACCCAGTTGCCGATCCTGTCGATCGTCTAAGTTTGGACCTGACTGGTTCCTTCGTCGATGCCTATACGGCAGATGAAGTCGAACGTTTTGTGGTCGATGGTACTTTTGTCATC
>JAAEMV010000788.1 GCA_024225195.1 Planctomycetaceae bacterium
AATTGACAGATGGGCAAACAGTTAGCCGGACGAATACGTATGTGAAAGAGCAAATTCGATGTAAGCACTCTACGAACCCCTACCAAAGTGTCAGCAGTGTGGTGGCTGCCACACTGCTGGATTGGGAATCTGATCAAAGGATGTCAAATTTAGATTCGGATTTTTTGATCCAGTTAGCGGGAAAGAGTTGGTGTAGCTCAGAGATTTTGGTGTCGGGCAATCTGCGCAATACATCGCTGAGATATTCCAGGGGATTGTGTCCCTGTCTGATGGCAGAGCCTAACAAGGTATAAATTATAGCTCCCCATTTCGCACCTTCTTCCGATCCTGCGAAGAGATAATTTTTCCGTCCTAAAGCGAGGGGTCGGATAGCGTTTTCAACAAGGTTATTGTCGATTTCCACCTGTCCGTCTTGTAGGTAGCGTTCCATGTATTTCCACCTGCCCAGCGCATATTTGATAGCTGAACCGATAGCGCTTTTAGGGAGTACCTCTGAGGAATTGTATTGAGTTTGGAGATAGTCTTTCAATTGGGCCATTACGGGTGCCGCTTTTTCTTTTCGCAGTTCAAGTCGTTGGTCTGAGGTATAGTTTAATTCACGGGCCTGCTCTTCGATGGCATAGAGTAGTTTGATTTTTGTCAGGACAAATTCTGCTCGTTTTTTGTCATTTTTAAGAGCGTCCACGAATTTTCTGCGAATATGAACCATACAGGCATACAAGTCAATGTTGCTGAGTTTATC
>JAAEMV010000789.1 GCA_024225195.1 Planctomycetaceae bacterium
ATGGAACCTTGGTGAAAATTGCCGGGATGTCCGCCTTTCGTACAGCTTCGTTAAATTTCTTAATCCCCTTTTGGACGACGTTTTCTTGCGTCGTAAGCAGGCCATCGATCTCCTTAATCAACTCATTGCGCACGGCAATCGACTGCCGCGTCGGTCGATTGTCACCCGCACTCACAACACCGACGAGACCGCTTAGACGATTATTTAGCCGAATTGGATAGTTCAGTGGGTCCTGAGGGCTTTCGTTTTTCGTTTGGTAAAGCGCCTGCTCGACCTCTAACAGCTCGCGATCCAACTTTTTAGCTTTCTCTACCAGCTCCTCATTCCCACCTGCTTTTTCAAGTCTATTTCGAAGACTCTTGAGCTGCGTGCGGATATCGCGGGTATTTTTAATTGCCAAATGAATTTCACTCAGTTTGTCACGTACTCCAATCAAGAACTTGAATTGGGCCTGGAAATCGCTGGGCGTGGCCGAAGACCTTGGATCTTTTTTAATTTTAAAATCAATGCTTTGACTGAAGATCATATTTTCAGTCGAGGTCGACACTTCATCATCCGAAGCCCTCTCAGAGACGGTCAGCTTCGCCCGATAAGTCCCCGGGACCGCCACAGGGCCTCGCGTGCCTCCGCCCCAGAGCACCATTCCTTCAAATGTTTCCGCATTTGGGTACCTCATATCCCATCGCAGCTCATTGAACCCCGCTACCAAATTGAGCTTCTTTTCTTTGCGGGCAGGATCTGGCTGGGTACTGAAGGTTTGAATCAAATCACCGGAAGGATCGAGCAGCTGCAATTCTGTTTTCATATTCTCTTTCGGTACTTCTTTGGCATAAAACCGAATCGGCACCCCTGACAGCGCATTTTGACCGGCGGTTCTTCCGGGAGAGCGGCTACCACCGCCACGCATTCGAATTGTGGGCCGGGTCTCCAGCAGCTGCATCTCGTTGTCTAGTAACTCCGGCGTCCACTGGTGAATCGGACTAAGATCGTCCATCAACCAAAACGATCTGCCCTGCGTCGCTACGATCAGATCTCCATTTTTAACAGCGAGATCGGTAATTGGAACAATCGGCAAATTGCACTGAAACTGGCTCCAGTGACCACCGTCATCAAATGAAATGTAGAGACCCGATTCGGTTCCTGCGTACAACAAACCTTCCCGAGCCGGGTCGGCTCGGACCACGCGGGTGAACGCCTGACGGTCAATCCCGTTACTGATTGCCGTCCAGGACTTACCATAATCTTCAGTCTTAAAAAGGTACGGTTTAAAATCATCGAGCTTATATCGAGTAGCGGCTAGATAAAGCCCTCCGGGAAGCGTGGGGTGCGGTTCAATCGAATTGATCTGAGCCCATTCCGGCAAATCGGGAGGCGTAACATTAGCCCATTTCTTTCCTCCGTCACGCGTCACGTGTAACAACCCGTCATCCGAACCTGCCCACAAAACATCTTTCTCAATCGCGGATTCACAGGCTGCAAAAATCGTGCAGTAATATTCGACGCTCGTATTGTCTTGCGTAATTGGCCCTCCGGAAGAACCTAATTTGGACGGGTCGTTTCGGGTCAGATCACCACTAATTCTTTTCCAGCTATCCCCTCCGTTGGTCGTTTTGAAAAGCACGTTTCCAGCGGTGTACAACACTTTCGGATCGTGCTTCGAAAAGAAGATAGGGAAGTTCCACTGAAACCGATACTTGCCGTCTCCCGCCCCATGGCCCATCGGGTTATCAGGCCAAACGTGAATATTACGCGTCTCCTGCGTCCGATGATTGACTCGAGTCAGATAACCACCGTAGGAACCGCCGTACACAATCTCTGGATCTTCCGGATCAGGCGCAATGAATCCACTCTCACCGCCAGCTGTCGGCATCCAGTCTCGTTCACCAATACTTCGCCCTCCCGTTCGGCTCAACATCCGAACGGTAGAGTTATCCTGCTGGGCACCATAGATTCGATACGGGAAATGATTATCGGTAGTGACGCGATAAAACTGTGCAGTCGGCTGATTTTCGTAAGTCGACCAGGTTTTACCGCGGTTCAATGAAATCTGAACCCCTCCGTCATCCGCAATCGCCATGCGTTGCGGATCATTCGGAGCGATCCACAAATCATGATGGTCACCATGGGGAGTCGAAATCGAATCGAACGATTTCCCCGCGTCACCGGATCTCCAAAACCGCACGTTCAAGACATACACCTCATCAACATTTTCCGGTCCGGCGTAGACTCTCGTGTAATACCATGCTCGCTGCCGCAGTTTTCGTTCGTCGTTAATTCGAACCCAGGATTCGCCGCCGTTGTCACTTCGAAAAAGACCACCCTCTTTGGCTTCCACCATGGCCCAAACGCGATTGGAATCAACGGGCGAAACAGCGACACCACAGATCCCAATCGTCCCGCCAGGCAGTCCGTCATTGCGAGTTATTTCAGTCCACGTATCGCCGCCGTCGTTGCTCTTCCAAATACCCGACCCCTCACCTCCGCTTTCAAGACTAAAAGGGGTTCGCTTGATTTTCCAAGTAGTGGCAAACAGCACGTTTGAACTCTGCGGATCAATCACTAAATCAACAGCGCCAACTTCTTCATTGACGAACAAAACCCGTTTCCAAGTGGTGCCTCCATCGGTACTCTTAAAAACGCCACGTTCCTGATTAGCTCCGAACAAATGCCCTAAGACTGCTGCATAAACAATATTTGGATTAGTTGGATGGATGCGAATTCGAGGAATGCGTCGAGAATCTTCCAACCCCATCTGCTTCCAGGACTTTCCTCCATCTAGAGACTTCCACACACCATTACCGTGAGAAACGTTTCCACGGACGGTAACTTCACCGCCGCCTACGTAAATCACATTCGGATTGGATGGGGAGACGGCGATGGAACCAATCGATCCTCCAAAAAATCCATCCGAGATATTCTCCCAACTTGACCCTGCGTCCTCAGTCTTCCAAACTCCGCCTCCTGCGGCTCCCATGTAGTAAAGCATCGGATTGTCAGCGACACCCGAAGTTGCCGCTGACCGGCCTCCGCGATACGGGCCCAGGGATCGAAAAGACAACGATTCAAAAAAAGACTGTTGAGCATCGTCAACAACAGTTGGTTGCGCCTGCACAAAATCACCGACACTAAAAACAAACGCCAGCGCCGCGGCCAATACAAACATTAAATGTGGAAGCATGATGAATTACCAAATTCAGTAAAATAATTTTCAGCAGCAAACAATCCAGTGAGTGGATCGTCGTCCATTGTAATCAAAGCGATTTCTCTCAAACTGTTTTACTTTAAAAACAGCGCAGCGCGAGTGATTCAATCGCGAAAGTGAATTCGCTCACCAATGGATCTAAAAGATAGCGTCTCAATCAGACACATCCGTTCAACCGCCAGAATTATGACCTCGTGAAAGTCTGAAATGAATAATCGAAACTATTCTTTTCATCCTTTTGAAAACTGGATTCCTCGACGAGAGTCCAATCATTCCATTCAATTTCAGGCAGTTTCGTGTCACCGTCGATTTCAGTGTGCACTCGGGTAAGGTGAATTTCGTTAACAAACGGAATAGCAAGTCGGTAAATTTCCGCGCCTCCGGTAACAAACGGAAGATCGTCTTCGCCACACAAGGCAATCGCTTCTTCAATTGAATTTGCGATCAATGCACCATCACACACAAAATCAGATTGACGGGTTACGATCACCGTGGTTCTCCCCGGCAACAGTCGACCGATGGAATCAAAGGTCTTTCGCCCCATGATAATGTGATGCCCCATCGTCAGACGTTTGAATCGCCTCAAGTCGGCAGACAACTGCCACGGCAGGTCTCCGTTGATTCCGATGACTTCGTTCTCAGCCGCAGCCACAATCATTGCTAATTTATTCATCGACCTTATCCGTTTCGATCTTGCAATCACCGACCGCAATTACACAGCAACCTTACCCTTGATGTGAGGATGAGCTTCATATTGCAAGAGCTCGAAATCCTCGAATTTGAAATCAAAGATTGATTTTACATTTTCATTGATCGACAGTTTCGGCAACTGCTTAGGCTCACGAGACAACTGCAAATCCACTTGCTCGAGATGATTCGAATAGAGATGAGCGTCGCCAAGCGTGTGTACAAAATCACCGGGTTTTAATCCAGTGACTTGCGCTACCATGCAAGTCAGTGCTGCGTAGGAGCCTATGTTAAAGGGTACACCTAGAAAGACATCTGCACTCCGCTGATAAAGCTGGCAGGACAATTCGCCGTTCGCAACGTAAAACTGAAAAAAAGCATGACACGGAGGTAATTTCATTTTCGGGATTTCAGCCACATTCCAAGCGCTCACAATTAAACGCCGCGAGTCTGGATTGTGTTGAATCTCATGAATCACCTGTGAAATCTGATCAATCGTTGTTCCGTCCGCGCCTTGCCAGCTTCGCCACTGCGATCCATAGACAGGCCCAAGCTCTCCATTTTCATCGGCCCACTCATTCCAGATTCGAACGCCGTTTTCTTGAAGATATCGAACATTCGTGTCACCGCTCAAAAACCAAAGGAGTTCGTGAATAATGCTTTTGAAATGCAGTTTTTTCGTTGTGATCATCGGAAACGAGTCACGAAGATCAAAACGCATCTGGTATCCGAAAACGCTTTTCGTTCCGGTTCCGGTGCGATCGGTTTTCTCAACACCACGGTCGAGAATATGTCGTAGAAGGTCTAAGTATTGTTGCATCACCATTTTGTATGGGTTGAAGTTGAAGGATTCAAGCCCGGCAATTCCCTCTGAACGGGTCCACTGCCCGAAAACACCTATTATTTGGCAATATTTGAGATCTCCCTGCCCGTTTTGCTCTCCTCCTTCGAGAGATCCCACTGAGGCTCTATGATCATCCACCGTAGAACCGCCCCGAGCCTTTGAAAAACACCGGCGACCGCGCCAACGCAACAACCCCCTCCACCGTGCCTCCTTTTGAGTTCTGTCATCGAAAACTCTCAACCATCTCCAATGCCAGCCAACCGACTCGCTGACGTCAGTCTGTTACTCGTCGCCTTTATTTGGGGCATCAACATGGCGGTTATGAAGATGGGGATCTCGATGATAGATCCCTTTGCGTTCAACTCGGTTCGACTCTCTCTTTCTGCAATCACGCTCGGCGTCTGCGTATGGTTAGAAAATCGCAGTCGACAAATCGATTCCGACCAGAAACCAACTTCAAACTCGCTTCCCCCGTCCGTAAAAAAGTGGGGAGTCGTAATCGCATTCGGCCTGCTATCTGGAGGCTTCTATCAAATTTTATTTGCGATCGGTATGGATCGCACTACCGCTGGTGACTCAGCATTAATCATGTCGTCGATTCCGATGTGGACTGCTCTGCTGGCCTTCATTTTTCTCCGAGAAAACTTGGAAAAAATTTGGAGCGGGCTGGCTATCACTTTCGTCGGCACGCTCGTTATCACGTTGCAAAGTGGTGGCATCGACTTCTCCAATGAAAACTTGGTTGGCAATTCAATCATTCTCATTGCAGCACTTGCCTGGTCGACGGGAGTCATTATCAGTCGCCCGCTCATGAAAACGATAACGCCCATTCAATTAGCATTCTATGCAACCGTTGGGACGCTTCCAATTCACTATTTTATGGCGTGGTTTGTCCAGACCGACGGGTTGAATCATCTGAATCAACCTTCGATTTTGTTCTGCATTGGGTACTCAGGAATTTTTTCAACGGGCTTGGCCTATGCCATGTGGAATTACGGGGTTCATAAACTCGGAGCATCCCACGCCTCTGTTTATCAAAACCTTGTACCTTTGGTCGCCTTAGCCGCCGCGTGGATCTCACCACTCAATGAAAAAATTACCTGGATCCAAATATTCGGGGGGTTTCTTATTATTTTTGGATTACTCGTCACGCAAAAATTGCGAACGACTCCCGCTGAATCCTCATCCACTAAACTTCAGCGAAAACATTAAATTCCGCAATAAAATCAGTGCTATCAATGCGGCAATCCTAATTTGGATATTTTCTTTCGATTTCCTTTGCATCAGCATCCGATGACAGCAATCAGATGCATGCTTCTCGTTTACGACGCGATGTTCATTCGCAACTCTCCTAGGACCTGATTCAGGGCTAAAAAATGCCACGGTTTTCTATCATCATTCCACTGACGGGTGACGAACGCTTATTCGATCAGACGCTGGCTTCGATTTTACGAGATCGATCGCCCTCAAGCGAAATACTCGTCATTCACGATGGCACCTACCAAGATCCCCACCAACTGAGTGACGAAGTCACCTTTGTATCGACCGAGAAAAGGTCCGATTTGATTGCGATGTTTAATCGCGGTGTCAGTCTTTCGACCGGTGACTTTTTGGCGTTCATCCGCCCAGGAATTGAACTGCCCTCGGATTGGCAATTAACGGTCGAAGACGCCTTTAGCAAACCCCACATTGCCAGCGTCTCCCCATTGATCACGACTCCGGCAGAACCTCATAAAATTGTCACCGCTGGCGTTGAGGCCGGGGTCGGTTTTCAAAGAAAAATGACGGGCGCGCGTTGGCGTACGACGCCCGCAAAATTGAAGCGGGTTTCACCGCTTGGTCCAACTTCATGGGCGGCGTTCTACCGCCGCTCTGCAATCGAGCAAATTCACCCAATTTCTGAGAATCTTAGCTCAGTCTTTCTTGATCAAGAAATTGCGATGAGCCTGCGAACGCTTGGAATGGGGACTCTCTTTAGCCCCGAAACGAACTTAGAAATCGAACGACCAGGTCTCATTACAGGCGAACAAAAATTACCGCACGGCCAGTCCGCCCAGCGAGCATTTCGCCGACAGGCCATTAACGGACGTTCTGTTCTGCGGACTGCCACGCTAGTCGCCTGGGATCTTTTAAATGCTCCACTGCAACCTTGGCGATTGCAACAAGCGGGCGGTCGAATTTCGGCGGTATTGCATCGGCGAGAAGACCGCGAACGCGGCGCCTACCTGATGACAATCGCTGCCGAAAATCAATCATTGCTTCCTTTGGAATTGCCGCTTCCATCTGCAAGGGACAGCGATCGAGAGTTGCCGACAACGCGTCGCGCCGCCTAGTCGAATCACTGCCAACGACAGCAGACCAAAACAGCTCCAGAATAAATCGGGGGCGAACCCCCATTGATCCGTGAAATATCGCACCGTGATGCGGTTTTCTACTCGGTAAGTGCTCTGCGCTGTCAGTGTGAAATTTTCCGGTGGCGGTTATACTTAGGCGGTTCAAACAGAGTTAAATCGGTCGAATCGCATTGACCTTTTAGCTCGATTTAGCTGGCTCCACTCGAAACGGGCGTGAGCTTAAAATCGAGACGAACGGCTGATTTGAATCGAGTGGGCTCTCTATCTTTAATTCTTCAACCTTGCTTTTCGGCAGACCTCGTCGGATGGCATAAACCTGGATTCTAACGGAACAGAAAATGTATCTTCGATTGGCCAAACGAATGTTGCTCGAAACAGACAAACGTCTGCTTTGGAAACTGGCATGGAACATGGGATTCAAGGGTTGGCGAAGTGTTCAAAAACACAAAAAGCGATTGAAAAACGGAAAGTTCTTCCCGCCCTATCTCTACATTTCAATTATCAATAGTTGCAATTTGCGCTGCACTGGCTGCTGGGTCGATGTCGCATCAAAACAGAGCAAGATAGATGTCGAAGCGATGAACCGAATGATCGGTTCAGCTAAGAAGCAGGGGAACTCATTTTTTGGTTTGCTTGGCGGTGAGCCTTTCATGCACAAAGAATTATTTGAGATTCTTGAAGCACACCCAGACGTTTATTTTCAAGTGTTTACCAACGGACATTTCATCACCGATGAAGTCGCGAAACGGCTGCGTCGTTGTGGAAATGTGACGCCTCTGATCAGCGTCGAAGGCACAGAGATCATCAGCGATCAGCGGCGAGGAAAATCAGGAGTGTTGTCAGCAACAATGACGGGTCTTCAAAATTGCTTAAACAACAAAGTGATGACGGGCGTTTGCACTAGTTTATGTCAAACGAACTTCGAAGAACTCCTGCGTGAAGAATGGATTGACCGACTGATTGAGATGGGCGTCCTTTACACTTGGTATCATGTGTACCGCCCAATGGGACCTGACCCTGCTCCCGAACTTGCCTTGACCCCTGAACAGCAACGGACAGCAAGGCAATTCGTGGTCGACATGCGATGCAAAAAACCAATCATCGTTATCGATGCTTACTACGACGCGGACGGCAAAGCACTCTGTCCTGCGGCCACCGGGTTCACCCACCACATCAACCCCTGGGGAGACATCGAACCTTGCCCAATCATTCAGTTCGCCAAAGAGTCAATTCACGACGAGCGGCCACTGGACCAGGTATTCAACGAGTCGGAGTTCTTAACTGACTTCCGTAAAACTGCCGCGGAAAATACCCGTGGCTGCATCGTTCTCGAACGGCCTGATTTAATTGAATCCCTTGCAGAAAAACACGGCGCAAAAGATTCAACAGCAAGGAAGTCAGCCATCGCTGAATTGCGTGCAACACAACCCCATCCGTCTCAGTATTCCCCAGATTTAGAGCCGATTCCCGAAAGAAGCTGGGCCTATCGCCTTGCGAAAAAAATTGCCTATCATGACTACGGAGTCTATGATCAACACTTCGAGAAAGACAATTGGCAAGATCCACGCGAAGCCAATCCGCCCCAGCCAGATTCTGATCTGGTACAACTCAAATAAGAATTAAAACTAAATCGCAATTTTTCAAACGGCTAGAATTCTTGAATACATTTCTTATCGTACTGTTAGTAATTGCAATTGTTTCTTTAATTACAGGCGGCATCACTCTTGCGATCCTCTATGAAAAGAAACGGACGCAAAAGCTAAAAGAAATTGCCGAAGACATGGGGTTGGCATTCGTCCCCGCGGGTGATCCCCATCTACTCACTCGCTTTTCAGATTTCAAACTTTTCAACATTGGCCGCTCCCGGAAAATGACGAATCTGATTCAGGGGGACAGCGGCGAAGTCAAACTGGCAATCTTTGAATACAGGTACACCACCGGAAGCGGGAAAAACTCGAAATCCTACCTACAGTCGGTCGTTTCACTTCATTCGACTGACTTAGTTTGTCCTGATTTCACCATCCGCCCCGAAAACTTTCTTGACAGAATTGGCAGCGCCCTCGGGTTTCAAGATATTGATTTCGACGATCACGAGGAGTTTTCAAGTAAATTCGTTTTGCAAGGATCCGACGAACAACAACTCAGGCAGTATTTCAATCGCGAAACATTGGACTTCTTTGCTGAAAGACCGGACATTTGTGTAGAGGCTCAGTCTGGCACCCTGTTTTACTATCGGGTGAACAAACGAATCAATCCCGATCAAATCAAAGACAGCCTCGGCGAGGCCTACGAAGTTTTTGGCATGATGATAGACCACAAGTAAGCACACCAAGAACGACGCTGCTTAAACCGCGGGCTCAAATATCAAGATCATTTAGTTGATCAACAAGATCGTCCAAGTCATCTTTACTTTGCTCAGACTTGTCCTCATGCCGTCGAGGCACTCCGACCGTCATCCCGACTGCGTCGCGACCGGCCGCAATCAATTGCTCATCTCGTTCAAGGGCCGCGAGTTCTTCAGCCGATTTCCCATCGGCAGGCGCCCCAAACAACTGTGATAAATCAATCTTCATGCTCGCCACACCATCACTTGAACCTGCAATTGCAGGAGTTTTGTGCTGCGGAAACATAATTGCATTTTCTGGACAGACACGGCTACATGCAGGGCACCCCTTGCGGCAATTATCGGGCTGCTCCACGAGAATCGTATCTACGGCGTCGACGCCGTAAACACCGAACAAACAAAAATCGATGCACTCCATGCAGTTCGTACACCTGCTGTAATCAATCACAGGGTACCAACGCCGACCACCGGATTCTTCAACTCGATTCACAACCGATGGCTGATCAAGCCCGCTACCAGTTGACGATAAATCAGAATCGCCGATCGAAGTTAACTTCGGCTCAACAGCAGGTTTCGGAATCCCGCCGTTAATAATGTCACCAAGTCCAACGATCTGTACCGCATTCTCCTGATGAATTCTCTTGACCTCATCAATGAAATCCTCAGCACGATTGCTGATTTTCAAATCCAAACAGTAGATTTTTCGGTTCTTCAGTGACCTCGAATCGATCACTCGATCCTTGTCGTCTTCGTCACCTTCCTCTTCCGAATCGGCCTCATCTTCATCTTCGTTTTTCAACAGCACTTCGCCCACGTGACCAGTAATCGCATTTCGATCAAGAATCCAATGAGCGGCTCGCTCGAACAACCACGAAACTACTACTACGTTCCCGCCAATTTGCCGCAACGCCAACATCCCCGTACTTTCGGGTTTAATGTCATAGAGGTTCGGCACGATTGTGACATCGATTCCATTTTCGAATAACAACCCGGCAACAATATCCTCTTCCAACTTTCGCTTGGCTGGATTCTTACTCGGACTCTGGGAGACGACGACAGAAATTCGTTTGGCCATGAATTCAAATGTTTAAATAATTCGATACGGGTGGATTGCCCAGCCTCTGACTGGGCTAGTTTATGCCACCACAATGTTATCAGAAATGGAATAAAAATGGACGTCCCATTGCGGAAATGTCTCAGACCTCACAAGACCAAATGGACAGCACTTCATGCTGACTACGTTATCTTAAGATCTTGAAAAACAAACCATCAAAACCAACGACATCAACGCAAATCGTTCTTGGTTACCAAACGCATAGGCTGAGTGGTGGTAACACTTGGTTTTCCCATCGTTTGCTTCTGAGTCAACTCTTCATCAGTCCACTCGAGTTTTAGACAAATCGAACCTACGCGGACGACATCTCCCGGTTTGAGCACAGCTCGCTTTTTAATCCGCTGGTCATCGACGTAGGTTCCATTCATCGAATTAAAGTCATGCACGGACAAAGCGCCGCTTGCATTAAGAAAAAACTGGCAATGCCGCCGACTGATAGAATCATCACCAATGGAGACATCGGCATCGGGCGACCTTCCGACGGTCGCGGGCAAATGAAGAATCCACTCTCGCTCTACCGCCGCTGTCGCGGAATTGTAAACCTGCAGTTTGTAACGCATACCAGCCTCGCTTTGGCCTTGGAACTGCTGTCATCATACCCCTCTGACAATCGAAAATCCAATTTTTCTCACAGCGAGATTTCCCTACCGCGGCGTCGTTTGCCGAGGATTATAAAAAAACGCACTATTCGTTGACCTGACCTTTAATGGTGCGCTGCGTCTTCGCCCAAACAGAATCTAATAAATCAACATATTGATCGACATTTAGAAAAATGGCGTCCGTTTTTTGCATCTCAAAAAGCCAACCTTCACCATATTTATCAACATTAATGGAAGACGGATCTTCCATCAGGGCAGCATTAAATCTAACCAACTCGCCATCGCAGGGAGCAAAGAGAGCACTCTCCGCCTTTTTACTTTCGATGCTACCGATTTCCTGACCCGCCAAAATTTTGGAGGGCGCATCGAGCAACCAATCTAAAAAATAGACATCCTGCAACAGACGGACGGCGTAGGCCGCAAATCCAAATCGAATCAGCGTTGGATCCTCTGGCGAAACAATTGCCCACATGTGATTTTTTACGTACTGGAAATCTATGGGAAACTCTGCCTCAAATTCTCCCATCATAAATTTCTTATTGGCATCTCTGCCGAAAGATTCAATCATGTGTAGCGTATTCCCTGATGCTCTTCTTCAAAGAAAACCGGGAGCAATGCATCAGCATTCAAGAAACCTTTTCTCGTCAACTCGATGCGACCGCCTTCGATGGTTAACATTCCGTTTTCCGAGTGCTGGCGAAACTGGCTATTCCATTGCTGCGTGATATCAACGCCAAACTTGTCCTGAAAATAGCCTACATCCAGATAGCCTCTTTTCAAAAGCAAAATCATTTCACGAACCAAAAGCTGATGCTGAGTCGGTTTAAAACCCCTCCCCAGAGGCAACTTTCCGTGTTCCGTCAGATCCGATTGATACTCTTTCATATCAGCTTTATTTTGGTAGTGCACTCCCGAAACATGGCCAAAACTTGCGATCCCCGTGGCGATCAAGTCTGACCCCTGCCACAGATTATCTCGGTAGCTAAAGTTCACTTTACTATTGTCCTTCACCACCGTGTAAGCACTGCTGATTTTGTAGCCTGCTTGCAGGAATTCATCGTAGGCATAATTTAGCCAGGCACGCTTCGTCTCCCAATCGGCAACCGGTGTCTCAATTTTTTCTCCCAGAATATCTTTCGAATAAACAGTGTTATAAGGGAGTTCCATTTGGTAGATCGTGATCGACTCAGGCGACAATTTAATCGCTTCCGAAATGTTATATTTCCAGTTCTCCCAAGTTTCACCAACCATTCCGGAAATCAGATCGATGTTCACATTGTCAAAATCTGCCGCAGCAATCCAATCCCATGCTCGGTAGACCTCTTTCGAAAGATGAGCTCGTCCGTTCTCTTCGAGCACCGCATCCGAAAAGTTCTCGATCCCCAAACTGAGACGCGTGACACCAAGTTCTTTAAGCGTCTTAATTTTATTTTCCTGCAACGTCCCCGGTTCACATTCGAACGTAACCTCCTCCGCCAGATCCCAGTTGATATTTTTTCGCAGTCGATCAACCAAAGAAACTAACTGACGCGAACTGAGAAATGAGGGTGTGCCGCCCCCAAAATAGACAAATCGAAACGGACGCCCACCCATCACAGGCAATTGACTCACCAGTTCAATTTCCCGGCAAAGCGCGGAAACGTACTTCTCAATTTCTTTTGCGTTCTGGTCAGTAAAAACTTTGAAGTAACAAAACTTGCATCGTTTGCGGCAAAACGGAATGTGGATGTACAACCCTAACGGTGTTTCCGCTATTGGCGGGGAATGCAGTGCGCTAGAAACCTCATCAAGCTGGTCATTCTTCCATTGAGAGAAGGGAGGATAGTTGGAAATAAAGTAACTACCGACTTCTGTTTTTGTTGATTCAGATGACATATGTGAAGAGGGGTTAAACGAACTAAAAAATCAAACGACCGAATCGATCATTCACTACCTAGACAATAGACAACACCGCGATCAGTCGCAATAACGAGCCTGCCAAAAGCAGCGGCAGGGGAGCTCAGAAAACCGCCATTGAACTGTTTTTCCCAAGTAACCTCACCTTTTTCAAGCTCTATTTCATAGAACCGACCATCAGTCGAACCGACAAAAACGCGGCTCCCTACGATAACCGGACTCGACTCAACTTTAGCTTTCAAGGTGACCGACCAATTACGCTTTCCTGTTTTTCTGTCGAGGGAATAGACCGCCCGATTACGTGCGCCGAAGACGACATGTTTCGTAGTGACTGCGGCACTGCCGCGAACCGAGGCCTGACCTTGTTCACTGACAAACGACCAATCGATTTTTGGATTCTTCCAATTAACGGCGACAAATTCAGCTTGCTCAGTTCCGAAAAAAACTTGATCTCCAAAAGTCGCAGGCGTCGACTGGGTAGGTGAAAAAATATCAGCACTGCCGACTTCCTTCCCCTGATCGAGATCGATCACATGCAAAAATCCATCACAGCCCGCAACGAAGGCTCGGTTTTGAGCCACCGTTGCTGAACATTGAATTTGGTCGGGGGTCTCCAGTTCCCATATCGCCTTCCCATCTGAAACGTTTAGAAGGTAGAGCTTCCCGTCTTGAGATCCAAACAATACGTGGCCTTTGAAGAAGTTGGCACTCGAATTGATTTCGCCTCCAGTTTCCATTTTCCAAACGAGTTTACCGTCCGTGTCGACACAGTGGAAAAAACCATCGATGTCGCCCACGAATATTTTCCCGTCTTGATAGGCAGGTGAAGCGGCGATCCCAATCCCGAGTTTGATCTCCCAATTTTTTTCGCCCGTTGCGAAGTCAATCGAAAACAATTTGCCGTCCATATCAGCGGCGTAAACTGTTTTCTTCCCATTAGGCAGTTCTACGATTAGCGGCGTTCCCTCAAACCCACCCTGAGGAACCTTGAATTCCCAGAGGACGTCGAGCTTGGCGGGAAGCGTGGTCGTAGCGACGCCGCTCGATTGAGCATTACCTCGAAAAACAGGCCAGCCAGCACTCACCTTTTTCTTTGGATCATCGTCAGCACAAACTTGAATTCCGGGAGAGAGGTTCCCCAAACCAAATACAACACAGCAAAAAATTAATACCAATCGCAGCCGAAACTCTGAGGACAAACTGCCCTCCAGGTCACCCATGAAGCTTTCAAACTGTTTGTTCATTCTGATACTCACACCAACGGAAAATCGAGTCGCCATCGCACGCCTCCCGTCATCTAAAAACGTCGAGAAAAGACTGCTGCCCCCATGAGGCTAACCAACATCATAAGAAAAAAACTGAGAGACTCACAACACGCCATTCTAGAACGCGTTTTGGTAAATCCCCAGTAGCGACTCCTGATTGACATCTCGCGGGTTGAAGGTCCCTGTCCATTGAACCGCTGCAGCAGCGGCAAGTTCCGGCATTTGATCGGCTTCAACACCACATTGGTCGAGTTTTACGCTTAGCCCCGCTGCTTCGATCAAGCCGGTCAAGAATTCGGCAAGACCCTCAGCTCCAGAAGACGGGGAGGGCAGGCCGGGCAAGGATTCAGTCGTTCCTAGTAATTCTTGATACCAGGCATTGAAATGAATCCCGTTGTACCGGACGACGTGCGGCAGCATCAATCCAACCGCTTGGCCGTGGGCAGTTCCGTAAGATGCAGTCAATGGATTCGCCAAAGCATGGCTCGCCCCTAACATCGAATTCTCAATCGCTACGCCAGCGTACGCAGCCCCCAATTGCATCGCGGATCTCGCCTCAAGGTTGCCGGGATCCTTCAGGACCGTTTTAAAATTGCCGGCAAGCAATCTCCACGCTTCCCGCGAGTACATGATCGAAACAGGGTTACGACGCTTCGTTACAAACGTCTCTACGGCATGGGAAACAGCATCTATTCCAGTCAACGCCGTCACCAACTCAGGTTGAGTGAGGGTTAGCTCTGGATCAAGAATCGCGATACGGCAACTCGCTTTTTTGTCACCACAAGCCATTTTCACGTGCGTCTTCGCGTCCGAAATCAGTGCGAATGACTGCATCTCGCTTCCCGTACCGGCCGTGGTCGGCACGGCAATCATGGGCAGCATCGGTTGGCTTGCTTTCCCAACACCATGGTAATCGTGCATCGTCCCACCGTTGGTGTAAACGAAATTGATCCCCTTCGCACAATCCATCGAACTGCCACCCCCGAGACCAATCAGCAGTTCCGGTTGGCAGTCTTTGGCAAACTCAAGCCCTCGGTCGATATCCTCGGTCGTAGGGTTCTCGTGCGCTCCGTCAAAACAATGTGGAGTGATACCCGACGCAGTTAACGACTGAATAGCCCGCTCTACATGTCCTGCGGCAATGATTCCGGGGTCAGTTACAATAAGCGCCCGTTTTACATTGAAACCAGCGGCCAATTCACCCACCCGATCAAGCGCCCCTTGTCCGCAAATAACGCGGGTGCGAAGGTTGAAATCAAATTCCTGCATGCTATTTCGAACTGGTTAGTGAAACGGACGTGGACTGCGAGGGCTGGCAACAGACTCTGATAAAAACAGGATCTTAACCAGCTACTAACGCCGCAACTTTTTCTTCGGGCATCTGATAGGCTCTGGAACGGAATAAGAAATCAATCAGGTTCCCTTCATGCGGTTGCAACCAGTTCAAACGATTCGTGGGAATCGGACCAATGTTTAGACGGTCGATATTTGTCGCATCAGTTAATTGATCAATCCAGTCCATGTCTTCGGTAATGGCGGTTCCGACCAACGTCGACCCGGCAGCCTTAATCATTTGATTCTGTGGACATTTCACAACGCTAACAAACGGGAACATGAATTCCTTGCTGGCGATTTCACATTGAGGACTATTCGCATGAGCAACAATTGGTCGAATGTAAGAACAACGTTCCTGTTCAACCAAGCGATCTCCGTAAGGCTCGGTCGCGTCCCTCACCCCGTCAGCCTCCAAATCCTGTTGCACCATCGCAAGAATGGCCTTGCCAACTCCGTCTGTCGTGAACGCCGCGAGACCCGAATCAGGATGCTCTGGCGGCAGGGGCTCAATTGGACCTAAACGCTGCGCAATCGCATCGGCAATTTCTTCCGTGTGACGAGACGCAAAAATCCCAGAACAGTTGATGCAACTCCGGCCGCCGTTTACGTAAACGGACTCCACCATCACGTCGAGATATTTTTCCCAGTCATCCACGCAGTCATCACCGAGGAATATTTTTGAGAATCCCGGGCCATGAACCTGAACCTTAGGATTTCCAGCGTATTGATCAATCGTCTTTTGAGAACCAAAAATCATACTTCTGGAGCAAGACGTTAAAAGAGCTCCACCAACGTCGTG
>JAAEMV010000790.1 GCA_024225195.1 Planctomycetaceae bacterium
CAGAAATGTTCGGAGACGCGTTGTCAATTATTTTTGTCAGACTCAAATCAGCTTGCGAAAAATTCGCAAAGTCACGAACAATGTTGGTTTCACCAACCGTTCCAACGATGTCTGCTTGCCCATCAATATTGGCTGTGCCGGTGATTTCCAATTCAATCGCGCCGACCTTCGTGAAGTCAGCAGCCGCACCACCACCAGAAACAAACTCCGAGAACGGCAGAAACTCTTTGTTCGAAACACTTCCCCCCGTCTGTGGAATATTCAGAGTGGCTGAGCTAAAGCGGCTTGCTACTCCGACCACACCATCATTGGAATAAAGTCGCACCACGGCCTGGCTGCCAGCCAAGTCTGCGCCTACCTGCAACTGCAACCCAAGTGCGGACCCACCATCTGTTAAATCAATGCTCCCCAAACCAACGTCGTTAATGACGGCCGCATTGCCATCGATACCATCCCAACTGACACGGCGCTCGCCATCTCCCTGTCCGGTAGACCCAAACACAAGCAAACCAG
>JAAEMV010000791.1 GCA_024225195.1 Planctomycetaceae bacterium
ATGAAATATAATCCGCGCTGGACAAAGAAGCGAAAATCGTCAAATGCATCCAATGACGCCACGGCCTGGCAACAATACTCTACGTACTAATGGCCATCCTTCGGTTGGGCCACTACGCAATCAAAATCTTTTGATTTACTAGGACGTGCAGTTCTAAATCTCTCGTGTTAACCAAAATGCTGTCAGAAACAGCTAATTAGCGCTATTCTTTTTTAGAAGATCAACCATCGCTTGGCCCATTGCACTTCCTACGTCCATGTAAGTTTGCGCATTCCCGTTGTAATGGCTATTGGAAGCGCCACCCTGACTGATTGGATGCGTATAGACAGTGCTGACGTTTCCTCTAAATTCTGGATATTTACCTGTTTCTCCCGCGACGTTGAGTTGCGCGTCAAGAATCAGTTTCTCGTTCCCTTCTGCATTGTCTTTTGAGGTTTGGCCAAGCGTGGCAATCACAAATTTTGCAAGAGGAGCATTGAACTCGGTCCGTAACGTTTTGATGAGATGAACTAAGTTCTTTTCATACTGGAGCGCATGAGCTTCGTTATAACGATCTTTATCGCCTTGCCACCAACAGAATCCGACAATCTCATAACCACGACCTTTCCAGTGTGGAAACTGTTCATCGAACTTTCCAAGCACATCCTTGGCTGCATTGAAACAGTCATCATACTGCTTTCCGGCGTACCACTCGATCGCTTCAGGCGTCGCGCCTTTGTCCCAAGACAAAGGCGATTCTTGATAACCTGCGTAAACCTTCCCGCCATGCTCAAACCTTTTACTACCAGGCGGTAAAAAGTCCCACGATAGGGATCGATTCCCCTGAGATGTTTTCAGCACTAAGACAGGATCCGTCTCAAACTCGCCAACAACATGCCCAAATCCAAGCTCTGGACCGATCCGTCCCGACTCGACCCCCAACCAATGGCTTCCGGTTGCAGTCACCACGCCTTTGTACCAAACATCATCTCGGGCAGACCATTGCCCTTTTTCATTGATCAGATACGGGTACATGCCTTGATGATTTACGAGCGTTGAAAGAGTCCCTGGCACATCCATCTGATTGATCCATCCAAGACCATTCGCGTCGTCCGTCAAATAAGTGATTTTGAACGGCACCTTTTTGCCCGCGGGAAGTTTAATTTCAGAGCGGACGGCTTTCTCGTTACCCTCTTGCCGATGAACCTCTTTCCCATCCACCTCCATAATGTTTCGCATCGAACCACCGTATCCCGGTCGAAACTGATAAGAACCCGACTTTTTGACTTGAATAAAACCTCGCGTCACATGAGTCCCGCCGCCAGGATAAGGCGTCGGTTGCGTACCGCCGAACTTGGTCAACTTTAATGTCTTTATTGGTGTCAACGAATCATAATCATTCGCTGCGTTATACGAGCCTTCATAAACAGAAACGACTGGATCAATAAACTCATCACCCCACCGTCCACCACCTCCGGTAACTTTCCCAGCTCCTACCATGTTAGATTGCCCCGACAGGATAAACACCTTAATCGGCCTCTTCGATTCCTCAGTACCCGACTCCTGCCCCCACGCACTTGCCGCCGTAAAAAGAAAGGGCAGCAATAACCAAGCAATATTTTGAACTCTGCAAGAATTTTTCATTTGTTAATTTCTTAAATTGGTCGGTCGCGTGAAATGGCACCTGCCACAACCAAATGGCAGATAAATCTTATCCCGGCAAACGCTAAACCGAACCCATTCTTAACCGGTTTACATTGATAATAATGAGCGGTCATTCTCACTCGCTGTATAGCGAATGTCAAACTTCTCGAGAAAGTCGCTTCCCATAAATGCTTTGGATGACGTATTACAGGTAACCACGCAACACGTCCGCTCACAGCATACTCGATGTCGTTAAACAAAATTTATCTACGCTAACTTAAAACTAAAACACAGAGAGAACGGGAACTCCCCAGAAAAGGTTCCATACCAATCGCGGCTAGGCTGCTTTAGCAAGACGGAAAAATGTGCGGCTTGCCCGAAGTAGTTGGATAACCGAGACATAGAAAATTGCAGCCCTGTTTAGAGAACAGGAGCCGCCCACCAAATATATCAATGAGAACGTCACGCATTACAAGAAATAGATGCTAGTTCGATTCCGCAGCCATTATTTTTGTCGCACCTAGGGCATGCAAAACCCAAGAAAAGGCAGACACTTAATGAATTGCGAATTCTATTTCGCGGACACGAACACTCCACCATTTTGATTAGCGATGGTACGCATGACCCACTCTCCCTGATCATCCAAAGAAATCGTATTCATTGGCACCACGTTGGCAGCGTCATAATTACCCTGCTCCGACCTCGGCGCATTCCATTCTTTTAACCAATTAACGGTATTGTCTTTTAGCAAACCGTCAGACAAAAGAAATATTGCGTCGGGCCTAAGTTTTAAAGCCGCGTATACGGCTGGCCCCGGAAAGGTAGAGCCATTTGGAATTTGTTTTTTCAACCAGTAAAACATTCGCCGTTTATTATCACTAGTCGCCACAGACATTCCCGCTGACTGCAAATCGGAATCAAGCATTACTTTAGTCTGCGTATTGTACAACAAGACTAAGAATTCCTGATCACCTTCCAGACCATTGACTGCTTGTCGCAGCTCATTGACCGCGCGTCGCCAACGACTCCCCTTCATGCTACCCGAACAATCAATTACGAACACAAACTTTTTGCCGTAGGAGTTGATCCCAAAAAATTTCGCTTTGGAGCCGTCACCGACCTTAGCAAGACTACCGTCAGCTTCACTTGCGTAAACACTTTCCAATCCATCAAGGGTAGAAAGATCGATCGAGCTTTCGATATCCATTGGAACATTGTCCATTAATGCATACGAAAGATCTGGCGAATCAAATTTCATCGCGTCAACTTCAATCGTTTCAAGCTCGGTGTTTTCGTCCAGTTCAATAGGATTCAAAACAATATCCGTCGTCGCCAATACAATCGAATTGGGCGCATCAGAAACTTCGAGAACGATGCTCCGATGACCAACATCCTCGCTAAAAGTAAGCAGTGCTAAAACCAACAACACCACCAAATGCAGAATCGTACTCCACAACCAGGAAGGCAGTCCCCTAAGACCCCGTGGCCCAAACATCTTAAGGGGCTCATTGGAATAGAACTCCTGAATAGCCCCTGAGGAATCTATTTCGCCATTGTCAACCGAGGTGTTGATTTCTGTTCGTGGCACAGAGAGACGCTTACGGGGACCAATCGTGGGGAGCGTTGAAGTCGCGACATGCATTTGAGACGGGGCACCGACACTGCATCGCCCTGCTAAACTGGGTCCGCCACGACGCGCATTTAACCGAAGCATATTTGCGTCGTCCGCCTTATCTACTCGTTCGAAAACCATAAACATGCGCCTTACTGACGGAGGTGCCGCCGACTGCCCACGGTTATTGTTACGGCTGAACCACGAAAATCAAGAAAGTAAAACGCCAGAATTTTAGAAGGTCGATCTTTTTGCCTTTAACAACACTGGAATCGTTATGCCTTCACTCAATTCACCAGCCAGGCACATCGCCGCAATGTAAAACAGTATGCTGAACTCACTTTCGGTCACTTAACGAGTCCCTAGGTGTCCCGTCTAGAAACGTTCAACATTTAAAAGCAAATCAATCAATTTTCTGCAATTGAAAACGTCGACCAATGCTCGTTTCGCTCGTTATTCGCCGAAGGATCAAGCTGAACCGCCAACTCTCACTTCAAGTCGAAAAAACAAGTGCAAC
>JAAEMV010000792.1 GCA_024225195.1 Planctomycetaceae bacterium
CGCTCTGTTCTTGGGTCCGCGCTTTTGGGGGATTAATATTCTGCCGGTTAGTTTTTCCAGTTGCTTTAACCAATCGCTGTTTCCCAAAGGTCGTCCAATGGTTTCTGACTGGCGCAGGATTTGGAATGCCTTGTCATCGCCAGCATCCGATTGTGTACCCAAAAAACCGCTGAAGTTACCATAGCGTTGCAATATTGGCTTGACACTTACCAGGTCATCGTCGCGCCCGCTCAAATGGGCGCGCACACTTGACCATTGCCAGTCATCTGCCTTTTTTACCAGGCCTGCGCGAACCGGGTTAAGTGAAACATATCGAACCGCATGAAACAGATGCGCCTCATCCATCACCACAGAGCCAAAGCGACCCTGCCACAAATGTCCTGTCACCCTCATTCTTGCGTTGATATAACCGGTATAGCGGCGGTGGGCATCTCCAAAAGTGCGACGTAATGCGTCCTCGTCACTGGGTGTAATAATGATGTGCACATGATTTGGCATCAAACAATAACACCAGATTTTCGAACCAGCCTTGCGCGCGGCCTCTGCCAGCAGATCCCGGTAAAGCAAATAATCCCCATCTTCAAAGAATGTTTGCGCACGCCGGTTTCCACGCTGGGTGACATGATGAGGAAGGCCAGGAACAACAATACGTGCAATACGAGTCATGGTTGTTAATTAATTTATTTAGTGTATTTAGTAAAGTGTCACCGTAATTCTAGATGCCCTGAACTTGTATCGCTTACAATGACCATCGAAAGCGTTACTTTTTCCTCTTTTTGAGAGATTTTCACATACATTCCTTCTTCACCATAGCGAGGTATTTGTGATCGAGATTGGTAACTTGCAATAAAGACTCTCGAACCACATTTTTTTAATACCTCCAATTGCTGTGTTTGACACGAGTGTCTACAATACGGCACAAGTTGGTTTAGTCGTCGGAGAAAGAAACATGTTGGAACAGGTTACCTTCTGGATCATCCAAGGTCCCGGTTGGGCCCTGTTTACCTATCTTGTCGTTGCCCAATGCGTTGCAGCCTTTAGTTACGACCTAGGCGTTAGAATGGGAACCCAGGAACCATCAAATCAAGTTACCCAAGTAGGCGTGGCACTTTTTTGGGGCTTTGCATTTGCTGACCTGATTTTTTACACACCGTTACTTGGCGTCGGCTTGGTGGCGCACTGGATCGGTACAAACTGGGCTGTTGCTGCTCTTGCAGCGGCATTGGGGACAACGATCTATTGGCCGGTTACCTGTCTCGCGACTATCTGGAAGGCGCGCGGCGCGGAGGGTTGGAACCTGCCGAAGGAAAGTCAGTACTGGGTAGTTTTACCGATCATCGCAGGTTGGGCAACCATCGCCCTTATCTTAGTGGCAGCAGGGTTCTAAATTTCAGCGATCGGCACATGAAACAGAAACCCAAATGGCTTAAAATTGCGATTGCTCAGGGCATTGCAGCGCCTTTCATATTTACGTGTGTCGCGTTCATCGGTGGCCTTCTCTATCCAGGATACAGCCATACCTCGCAGGCGATCAGCGAACTGAGTGCAAACGGTGCATCAAACCAGCGTTGGTTGTTGGTTGCCTTTGCACTGACAGAACTCCAAAAGATCGTGTTTGGGGTAGGGTTTTACTCAGCGGTTTGGGATATGGGACGCGCCTTGAAGGGAAGCGCGCTGTCAATGATTGCAATCGGTGTCATAGGTTTGGGCTTTGCCAAGTTTCCGATGGATCAGATCGGCACACCGGTGACGTTCGATGGTCAAATGCACATTGCCATCGTATCGATTTCGGCCGTATTGGCGACTATCGCCATAACACTTTCAGGGGTCGGCTGGCGGTTTGTCCCGGGCGGAAAGGCATTGGTGAGATGGTCCTTCTCGATGCTGGCGATCATGGTGGCGAGTGGAATGTTATCTGGATTGGCCATAGCAATCGAGTGGCCTAGAGTTGGCATTTGGCAACGCGTCAACATAGCCGCATTCAGCATTTGGCAGATTGCCACTGCAATCTACTTGTTGCGTCGTGTCTAAGAAACGTCACGATTACGGTGACACTTTACTAAATACACTTAATTATTCTCCCCCGCTCTGTTCTTGGGTCCGCGCTTTTGGGGGATTAATATTCTGCCGGTTAGTTTTTC
>JAAEMV010000793.1 GCA_024225195.1 Planctomycetaceae bacterium
TAGAAATTGCTCAAATGGGCGGTGGAGAGGCTTGGCTAACAAAAAACGAACGCGAAATTATGTCACAGCTAATAGTGCTCGTTTTTGGCAGCGAACATCGGGAAAAAGTCCTCCAAGCGTTTGATCTGCTCGAGCGTTAAGCCAATCTTGCCGTAAAGATGGGCATTAATTCGGCGTTTCTAATATTGAGGGGATGGCACGCGATACACCCAAGAGGATTGTGTCGTCGCTCCATCGCTTTTGAGAAACGAGTAATGGAGCTATATACACCTGACACGGTAGATTACGTGGGCTTGGGGGCCTTAGCTGTTTAGCGGTATTTGGGCTGTGGTTCCGGGGCGTTTGAACGCTAAATCGCGTTGTTGAACCAATGCACCCCAATTATATTGGGAAATTACCAAGAGACTGAATTGCGCCCTTAACCAGCAACAAACAATAAATGGTCGATCCTATACAAGAAACCGCCGCGAGCGAGACCGGTTCGCAAGTGAACCATTATCGACTCACTCACTTGAAGATGTTGGAAGCGGAGAGCATTCATATCATTCGCGAGGTCGTCGCTGA
>JAAEMV010000794.1 GCA_024225195.1 Planctomycetaceae bacterium
ACAACTCAGTTGTCGGGTTCGGTGAAACTGGACGCGTGAAGTTGACAACGTTGACCGCTGAGTTCTTCGTTCCAGGGTTTTTAGAGCGGGACGAAGGTGAGCGGGAGATGCCGTTTGAGACTTTCCCTTGGGATGGTGTTAGCGGTGTGAGGCCGTTTCATGAGATTGCAGCAGCGACAACGGTCGGTGTTTATTAATTAATTCAACGTGGAATAACTCGCGTTAAAATGTTCTTGCGACAACTTAGATTGCCAGGGATTGAGTTTCTCTGGGACTGAGCTTTTTCGCCATTGCTAGATCCGTAAATCAATTGGAGTTTTGACAAGTGCTTGAGATACCTGCCATTCGTTGGGGCAAACCTTATGAGTCCCTCGAAACAACCGAAGTTGTTCATTTTAATACTGGTGAACCGATCGCGAGAGTCAGTTCGGCGAACGGTGGACTGGTCAGTCGCGACATGCGGAAAGCCGGTGAAGCTCGAAAAATTCTGAAGCAATTTTCGATCGAAGATCTAATTGCCAAAGTGGCGCAGGCTGCCGATCTGTTTGAGAACGAAACACTGCCGCTTGGTTCGGGAACTCAAACGGCGGATGAGTTTGTCGTTCACCAGTCTGCGTCGACCGGGTTGCCAGAGCACATGTGCCGTTCGAACATGCAAAAGAACTGTTTCGTGATGCGGAACATGACGGAGATTTTGCAGTGCCTGACTCGCGGT
>JAAEMV010000795.1 GCA_024225195.1 Planctomycetaceae bacterium
ACGACTTTGGAATCCAGAGAGTTAACGATTCTCATGAATCTACGAGAGTAAATTTGGCCAGCTGGGAACAAAGCGTGTGGTGAATGCCTTTGTTCTTCAATCGCGGTTTTGACACACTTCCTATTTTTTCGGTAATGGAAACCGCCTTCCGTTCAAACGCATGCGCCATCCTTTAATGTCCAAGGCCGAGTGGTAAGATTACGCAACTCGTCGAAACCTACCAACCAGAATCGTCGAAAATTATTTGCTGCTTTGACCCAAATTATCCGAAGCAGAAAATTATTCACTGCCCGAAGTGAAAATCGTATATTCCCGGGGTGGCGAGTTACGCTGCCTCGAATCACGACAAAACTGGAACGGATCCAGTGATTCCATCCGGTTCACGCGGACAAATTGACGTCTACGTAGGCAAACAAATGGTGGTGACCCGAAAGGGAGGTTTGTTGGCCCTGCATTTGAAAAAACCTTGGCCGTCGGTATCATCGGTGGTTGAGGCAATTAAGCGTTCAATCAAAAACACACCAGGGTTAGTTGCCTCAAAATGTGACCATGCTGCAACGTCATGGTTTTCATTTGAGTTTGAGGTGTTTTGCCCGTTTATTGGATGGCCCGGTTTACCTGAATCAAGCCAATTCGAGGATATGAAACTGTGTTTTGGAAATTATCGATACTGACCTCGCTGTTGGCGGGTCTTGCCACCATTTACATTTTGCAACCAGGTTGGGAAACGCAATTCTCTTTCTTTGAAAATTTATTTTCGATGGCAGTGCCTCTGGCGTATGTGACGGGGCCCTATCTTGGATTTGGAGCCCTCGCGTTTTGGCTGCGTTCGAATTTCCGTTTATCCGTTGTGTTATTTGTAATCGTGGTCGTTTTGTCGATCGTATGCTTGGGTTGTATCGCAGTGGACCCAGACGCATGGCGAAATGGCGTCAGGCTTGAAGAAGGCGAACGGATGTTGCCGTTTATCATTGCATCTTGGCATTGGTTTTTATTTTTCCTGACGGCCATAATTACCCTGTTGGTTTTTTATCTTTCAAAGAAAGACACAAAATAGAGCCAGGGCTTTGACCGAGCGGAGAATTGGTTGATGAATGGTTGCCGGTATCAAAAAGGCCTGCCGCAGCGCACACTTTCATGAACAGCAAAAATTGAGGCCAATGTTTGAGAACCGCCCAAAGTACGGCCAAAAAAATGCCTACCAGTAAGAAAAATGCTACAATCCGGTTCACGAAATGACCGTCCTCCAACTCTCATCGTTAGATCCTTTCGTTTCTGCGTTATCTAATATTCAAACTAGGAAACCAACGGATCCACTATTTTTATTTCGAATGACGAATGAGGGAGGCTAAACAAGGCATGTTGCTTGAATTAACATTTTAAACTCGGGAATTCTTCTTCTTAACTTTGTACATTTCGGCTTTTTAATTTCGAGTCGCCATGGTGAAGCCAGATAAACAACCGTCATTGGACGGCTCCCCAACTCCGTCGATTAGTGAGTCCGATCGGACGATACCGCCGAGTGATTCAGAGACGCATGGGGGTCAATCGAGCGAACAGACCATCCCTCCCAGTGAATCCGTCGCCCACGAACCAGAGGCCATGGATTCTCCCGACCAGACGATTCCGCCGTCTGCTGCGAGTTCTGCGGAAACCAACGCCGAGGCTTTTAACGATCAGACGATCCTGCCCAGTGTTTCGACGCCCCCCGTCGGTTCGACATCCGCCGTCGA
>JAAEMV010000796.1 GCA_024225195.1 Planctomycetaceae bacterium
GAGAATCGATTTGTTGGAATGAAGAGTAGGGGAGTCTACGAATCTCCGGGGATGACCGTCCTTTACGACGCCCATCGGTATATTGAGCAACTTGCAATGGATCGTGATCTAATGCACCTCCGCGATCGACTTGCCCCAGAAGTAGCCGAAATGGTTTATTACGGATTCTGGTACTGCCCAAAATTCGACTCACTGCTTGCATTCAACAAAGAAGCTCAGAAACCGGTCACCGGAAGTGTTACTCTGGATTTATATAAGGGCAACATTTCAGTCGCAGATCGCTCGAGCCCCAACAGTTTATACGATGACCAAATTGCGACGATGGAAGGCGGAGGTTCTTACAATCAGGATGACGCCGAAGGATTTTTGAGAATCCAAGGTCTTCCTGGGCGTGTTCAGGCGAACGTTTTGCCCCGAAAGTACTAAGACAGCACTCATTGCCTGCCCCGAGGGATGCGAAATCAGTCACAAATCCCTACAATGGAACTGAATACCACTGCAACTCGATGGAACAACGATGTATCTCTTAGAGAACCCAGTACTCCAGCGGGAACTACTCGTTAATTTACGGACTTCTCGTTCCTTTGTTTTACTATTGGTCTATCAGGCCATCCTGGCGGCTGTCGTTTATTTCGCATGGCCGAAAGATGGTGTGGCTTTAGACCTGACCGGTAGTACGGGTTCCAC
>JAAEMV010000797.1 GCA_024225195.1 Planctomycetaceae bacterium
TACCTATCAACGATGCACGCCGTGTGCCGAAGCAAGAAAACACCAAATACGCCCAATAAACCGGCCAATCCCCAATTGACCGAACCACCAAACATCTCATTCTGAGAATGATGAGATCAAATTGAGATCATTTAAAAATCTAATTTTTTTACGAGAATTTCGCCAATAAATAGGATACCCCAAAACTAACTACGTTCTGGTTCTCAACAATCACTCATCGCTTAACGACTTTGTTCTCACAAACTCTTTTGTTATGGACTCCTACAAAACCGCGTGACGTTACGAGGGAAACACAACAAAACTGCCTACTACTGATCACAGTTTTTATCACCATCTCTTACGCGGTTGAGAATTTCATTACACTAATAAGAGTTCGAAAATTAATCGCTTACCTCCCGTGGTGAATACTCTTGTTAATTCAAAAATTAAGTTTCAACACTCAAATAAGTCCTGCCAAACAGTCAACCCAAACCACGGGAATACAACATTGGGCTTGCCGAATCCAATGTTCGATAGCGGTGATCTTAGCGCTGGCATTCCCCGGCAATCACAAACTCGCAGCACAAGACTACCCCACGCCCACACTTTCCTACCAAGCGTCTGCCACACTAACCGTGGGCGATGCACCGATCGACCTGAAAGATCATGTCACCACTCGCTTTTTTGACTGGGATCAAGATTCAGATCTCGACCTACTGGCAGGAGGTGGTGATGGAAAACTGTGGCTGTTCCAAAATATCGGGACCACCAAACTCGCGCAGTTCAAATCAAAGCAACAGATCCTTGCTGGAAACCGAGACCGCTGGGGAGATTCTTACACTGGAGCCCTGCTGACCAACCTCGTTGGCAATTCATTAGCAGATCTCGTAGTTTGCCATTCGAGCAATCAGGTGACGATTCACGAAAATATTGGAAACAATGGAGCACCAATTTTCTCCGAACGTGGCATCACCTTCGAGGTCCAAAAAAACTGCCAAGGCCGTTTTGATGCTGCCGATTGGGACGGCGACGGCACAGTAGATCTAATTACAGGTTCCTTTGATGGGAGATTGCAATGGCATCCCAACCTCGGAACAACTGATTCACCCAAATTTGGACCAGGGGAGTCATTTTATAGCATCCAGTCAGCCTACAACGCACACCCTCGCATTATCGACTTCAATCAAGATGGTCGACTCGACTTGCTGCTTGGCAACAACTGGGGCTCAGTCACTCTTTACCTCAATCAGAGCCAAGATAAATTGTCGCTTCGAAAATCGAAACCTCTTCTTTGGTCCGACGGATCCAATTTAAACATCCGAAAAATAAACGGGGATGACACAACGCCCGAACTAGTTGACCTCGATCACGATGGGGTACTGGACCTTGTCAGTGGTGGTAAAAATGGCCAAGTCTTTTGGATGCGGGGGATTGGACTTTCAAGCAGAGTCGCTCAATTCAAAGACCTATTAAAAACCAATGCCGACAAACTGGGCGAGCGACTCAGCGTCGACGATGATTTCCGAAAACAAGTTTTTGGCCTTCTCGCATCGATGCAATCGGATCTC
Organism: Planctomycetaceae bacterium; assembly: GCA_024225195.1. GTDB lineage: Bacteria > Planctomycetota > Planctomycetia > Pirellulales > Pirellulaceae > Mariniblastus. The sequence continues at coordinate 1,548 of JAAEMV010000797.1, forward strand.
GCTGGTGGATTGATTCCACGCGAGGCTGCAGCCAAACTGTTTTCGGATCTGGCTCCTTTGGCAAATCAACACGCGAAAGTTTTGACGAGACAAAAATTTGATGTTGAAAACACGCCTTACCTACCGATGCTCGCAGCTCAATATTGGGTCGTCTTGAAAGAAGCACTTCCGGATTCAATTGCTAACCGTAAGTTAGTCGCCGACGCCATTGGATTTGAGGATGGGTATCGCAGACTGTTAGTTGACTTCGGCGTTCTATTTATTGACAACAATATGGCGACCCGCGAACACTTAGCGACCATGCACCAATTAATGATGGCCATGCCGAGAGATGCCTGGGATGTCGAAACGATCACCGTGGCTGGATGGCTTGGAGCGGGAATTAAAACTCAAAAGATCCGCTCGCAATCTGGAATTAACATATTTGATCTCCCTCTCGGACGTACAGAAAACAGTTTTCCACAAGACTCTCCCCGAGCCGGTGTGACGGATGTTTACCTCATCTGCCTCGCCCATGAACTTGCCCACAATATGCTCGACACCGTCGGTCGCAAGACTCGCCCTGATCTATTCGAAGCTAAATTCGCTGGGCTATCACAAGCTGCCGGTTCCGACGTCATTTTTAAATCGCCAAAATCAAAAGGGATCGACTTTCCCGCCACCAAAAAGAACTTCCAAAAACTTGGCTTGTGGGACGGTGCCCCCGAAAATTGGAAGACTGCCTGGGACGACTACTTTAAAAATAAAGAACAATTCGATCGTTCCTACGCACGTGGAAATGTAAAATTCTTCTTAGACGCTCCTCAAGAAGCGTTCGCCACCTTGGCCAATCAGTATTTCGCCAACAGCCAGCTGATGCTCGATTTCTGCAAGACTCGATGGGACGCGGGGCATCGCTCGAACATCAATCAATTCATTCTGATTGCCGACTATTTAAGCGGAGGGAATGACGAAGTTCAATTTTACACACTGCGGCCCGGTGGCGGTTTGCGAGTCACTACTGCCAGACTCACACGTGATGAAAAAAACAGAATCACGTCTGTTCAGTCGCCTAGCTCAATCGCTAACTTTAAGTATGCGGATCAAGTACTCGTTGGGGAATTTGAATTAGCTCCACTCAAAGATAACCATTAAGATGGTCATGCCGTCGAATTCTTCACGTGAACCGCCCTCATCCGCTTTCAAACTCAACGCCCCCTTGGAGTGAACATGCCAATACAAAATTCTAATAGCCGTTTGGGGCGCAGAGCTTTTTTAATCAACGGCACACTTACGCTTGCCGCCGCCTCTATTTGCCCACGAGCATTAGTTGGCAACCAATTCAAAACGAAACTCCGCATAGGACTGATCACCGACTTACATTACGCCGACAAACCACCCGCGGGTTCCCGCCATTACCGTGAATCACTCGCGAAACTCGACGCCGCAGCCGCTCAATTCAAGAAGGATCAAATTTCGGTTCTCGTCGAACTGGGAGACCTAATCGACGCAGCAGATTCCATTGAAACGGAACAAAGCTATTTAAAAACCATCAACCAAAAATTTTCAAAAATCTGCCCCAACCGTCACTACGTTCTCGGGAACCACTGTGTCGACACTTTGAAAAAGGAGGAATTCCTGCAAGGTGTAGGGCAAAAAGAATCTTACTACTCTTTCGATCAGGAAGGATTTCATTTCGTCGTTCTTGACGCCTGCTTTCGAAGTGATGGCGTCGCCTATGAGCGGAAAAATTTCCAATGGACCGATGCCAACATTCCGCCATCAGAACTGGAATGGCTGAAAGAAGATCTCAAATCCAACGAAAAACCTGTCATTGTTTTCGCCCACCAACGTCTTGATGTCAGCAATAATCACGGAGTAAAAAACAATAAAGAGGTTCGCGGCCTACTCGAGTCTTCAGGAAACGTAATAGCAGTTTTCCAGGGACACAGTCACCAGAATGATCTCAAAACCATCGGCGGCATCCACTACTGCACCCTCGTTGCAATGGTCGAAGGGACGGGACTAGCTAACAACGGGTTTTCGACCCTGAATATCGATGAGCAAGGGAACGTCCAGCTAACCGGGTTTCAAAAGCAGCAAAGTAGAAAGCTCAATTGAATTGGCCAAAGTAATTGAAGTAATTTTTTAGCACTCTCCAGTTCACTTCCTTTTCAGTTCTTTTGTAATTTTCCAGTTTTCAATGGATACCGTTGCGGCAAACTTCACCACTTTTGCATAGATCAATAAAGCCAAAGTCGAATCGAGTACAAACTTCAAGCCATTCCAAGTCAGCGGGCGAGCGGGCTTACCCGGTTCGACGACAAATAAACTCTTGTACTGCTCATATTCATAAAAAAACAAGCACACACCGTTGGCTAAGGTAATAAACACCGCGAGCATCCAAAGCCCAGGATTTGACCTCCAGGAGCGAAACGCAAAAGCGTAAACCCCGAAACTCATTAGCATAAATCCGGTAAAAGGCGCGCTGACACTGATCCCCCATGGCTTAGGAAGAAAAAAAGGGATCAGAAAAATTATCAAACCACCCAAGAAAAATCGGTTACGATTCCAAATGATCCGATCAATTTTTGCTTCAGTCAGCAAAAACATTTTTGTGCTTCCCTTTCAGCGGTTGGTTTGGTGCCAGCACCACTATTCTCCATCTTCACCCGATTCAACTTGGTCATCTACTGACTTTCTTCGAATCAACGAACCCTGAAACCACCCTGCCAAACAAGCCGCAACCAAACCAATGAGTCCAATGGTTCGAGACGCAATCGACGCTAGATCTGTAGGACTGTTTTCACTTAACCGACTATCTTCCAGAAAAAAATCCAAAACCGCATCCGGATGTGGAAAGGGTTGGGGATGCGTTGGCTCTAGGTCATCCATCGATTCGACACTGCCGAGAGCAAATAGTCGATAGTAAGTGAGCCCCATATAGCCCCAAATTAATAGTGCGGGTAATGAGATCGCAAAAGCTAACAAAATATTTTTCCCTTTGAACATCCGCGACCAGTTCAGGAAAACGAAAAAACCAATCACTGAAATAGGTATGAAAAAGCGTTCGAGTGCACCCAGTAAAAAACCACCAAATGCGAGTAAAAACGCAACGATGGTAACGAACACAATGAGTTGAGCGACAGAATAACGCAATCTTCTCTCCTGAAAATCAAGACACCTCTTACGGCTCTAAAAAGCAAACAGCTCTTTCAATAATTCTCCGACAGCCTATCCGAATGTGATTGAATATTCCATTAAATTTTCTTACCTATATTACACGTTAAAATGCAACTCAAGGCTCGCATTCATGCCTGCAATCTCATCTGAGGCAACCTGTCCAGCAGGTTTTGAATTCCGACGAACGGCACCTTTTTGGCACCAAAATAGAAATTCTCCAATTTTCCTTGTCATAAAACGGTCCAATCGGTTAATTGAAAGCAGAGAGGCGTTTTATGATTGACAAACAAACCGAAACCGCGATGAGGCATTGGACACTTGCTCAGCCAGCGGTTTCGGCCTTTATAGCATCGCAGGTCCATGATGTCCGTCAAAGAGACGATTTACTACAAGAAGTCGCCGTCGCGATTCTCGAGAATTACAGCCGTTTTGATGATTCACTTTCTTTCAAATCGTGGGCAATAGGAATTGCACGCAATCAAACCCGGAACTATTTCCGAAACTTTAAAAACAAACCATTGCTATTTGATTCCGAAACTGTTGAAAACTTAGCGACTGCCTTTGCTGACGTTTCACCGCAATCGATCGAACCGTTGGACTTCTTAAACGAGTGTGTTGACGAGCTAAATAGTAAGGCCAAACAACTTTGTGATTTAAGATATGAAAAAGACTTAAAACCTGCGGCCATTGCCGAAAAACTAGGCATGACGGCAAATTCCGTTTCCAAAGGACTTCAACGAATCCGTTCATCTTTGAAGCGGTGCATTGAGCAAAAAGCAATTGCTGGAGGTGCGCAATGAATGAGTCGTTCGCTGAAGATCTACCAATAGAGATTGAGTCGCTTGTTAGCCGTCATTTCGATGGAGAGCTTGATCATGAAGAACATCAATGTTTACAAAAATGGATCAATGCAAGGCCGGAAAATGCAAAGGCGTATGTTGGCCTGGCCTTGTTGCACGATCGACTTTTGGAAGCCAACAATCAGGCAACGGAACAACGCGTTGATCGTGTTGAAAAGAGTTTAAAACCATTCTCGGCTCGCAAAAAGAATCAAAAACATCTGAGCTGGGCAATTGGCGCGCTTTCGTCAATCGCAGCGTTGCTGTTGATATCTCTTTTTGTGATTCCGATGCTTCAAGGCACGCCAGCGTTGGCCGCCGAAACACAATTGGAACAGTTGATTGAAGTTGCTCGAAAATCGCTGGATCGAACCTATTTGATCACATCAATCGAATTCCGTGGGAATAAGCGAAACGGTTCAAAATGGAATCGGAAAGCTGTGCAGGAGCAACGCAACCGTCGCCATGGTAGACAGCAGGCTCCGGTGGATGGAGCTCTTTTACATGTTCGCGGTGAGAACTCCTATGTCCTGATACGACGTTTCGAAAACGGCGATGAGTTCGTTACCGGAAGCGACGGCCAAACGAGCTGGTCGGTACCCCCTAAAGGGCGCGTTCAGGTCAGCGACAACGTCGAAAGGTTTCGTGGCGAGATGCCGGGTAATCAACATGCGATTCCGTTTATCACCTTGCAAGATGACCTAAAACAGATTCGTGGCGCCTACAACATTCAATGGCGTGATTCCGAATTAGCATCCGAAGAATCTCGTTCAGGACAGCATTGTTTAGTTGCTGAGAAGAAATCTGCTGAACATCGTGGCCCAAAATATATCGAAATCTGGTTCGACATGGAAACAGGAACAATCTTCGAGATGCTCTTGGACAAGCTCCCTCAGGCGAAAGGTGGCCCCAAAACCGTCTTGCTTGAGTTACTTGACCAATCCGAAATGCCGGATGATTTTTTTCAACACACGACCCATCACGACTCGAACCGACGAGTGAGTTATCAAAACGAGTAGGCTCGTCACGCGGCACCCTAAAAAACGCCACCTTTTAAACTGATAGATACTGCTCTAAGGAGCAATCAGAACCATCGGAGAAAATATGAAGTCATCAATAAAAACACTACTTCCAAGCGTTTTAATTTTGCTTGCGTTGACGTTGTGTGTGACGGACGCCATGGCACAAGGCGGCAACGGCGGTGAACAAAAACGTGGTGGTCGAAATGGTATCGGGAAAGACAATCCCGAAAAGTTGTTGCGTAACGAAGCAGTTCAGCGAGAACTCGAACTTACCGAAGACCAAATCAAATCACTCGAAGCAGCAAATAACAGGCAATCCCGTGACGGTGAACGCGAATTAAGAGAAGCCGAGCTCGAGGGTCTTTCCGAGACGGAACAAGAAGAAAGAAGACGCGAGCTCCGCACCGCTAAAACAAAGGAACGAACCGACCAACTTAGGGAAATTCTCCTGCCGTTCCAAATGGATCGACTAAATCAAATCGCCGCACAAGCTTCTGCTCAGGGTGGTGCACGTTCATTAATCAATGGAAGCTTGGCTGACCAATTAGAGATCACCGAAAGCCAGAAATCCCGGCTCCAAGAAAAAGCTGAAGAGTTACAAAATGAGCTGAATGAAAAAGTTGCTGAACTTCGCTACCAATTGCAGGAAGAACTTCTTGCTGAGCTAGATCCTGACCAACGTGCTAAATACAGAACCATCATGGGTGATAAATTTACGTTCGAGGAAAAGCAGAGAGATCTCAAACGAGACGGTCAAAAAGAAAACCGGGATGGCAAGCGTGAAAACGGCGGAGGGAAAGCCAAAGACCGAAAGAATCAAAAAGATCGCGGCAAAGGCAAGCAGAAGAAGCAAAACGATGGTGACGCCTAGCGAAGAGGTCCATTTTTGACCGTGCCGAACACAATCGGTTTAGTGTTTTCAATATTGAAATAATCGACATCAGGAATCATTAATGTTGGCAAGAATTGCGATAGGGATACTGTTTGGAATTTTTCATTTGGCTATATTTCCTGCAATCGTCAACGGGCAAGGCAGGACGGACGTAACAAAGCAACGTCCCAACATCGTATTCATGATGTCCGATGATCAAGCGTGGAACGGGCTTTCTGTGCCAATGCATCCGTATTTAACATGGTCAAAAAGTGCCATCGTTGACACGCCGAATCTGGAGAAACTTGCAACACAGGGAATGCGATTCTCTGCGGCTTACGCACCTGCGTCAGTTTGCGCACCCACCCGA
>JAAEMV010000798.1 GCA_024225195.1 Planctomycetaceae bacterium
GAGCGGTGATCTCGGCGCGGCGCGTGCACATCTGAGATACATCCAGCGTGACGGTGTCACCCGTGAGGGAGAGCCTGGCAAGCTTTACGGGCAGGACAGTGATCGCGTTGATGGCAAAACCTTTCTGGAAGGCACTGAGGACGACCGGCATCAGTTTCGTTTTATCGTCGCACCGGAAGACAGCGCACAGCTTAAAGACCTTAAACCGTTCATCCGTGATTTGATGCAGCAGGCCGAAAGCGATCTTGGCACGAAGTTGGAATGGGTGGCGGTCGATCATTTCAACACCGGCCATCCACATACTCATATTGTTGTTCGTGGCAAGGATGAAAAAGGCAATGATCTGGTTATCGCACGTGATTATCTTTCAAACGGATTTAGAGAGCGAGCCCGTGACCTGATCACCTTGGAACTTGGCCCTGAAACCAAACATGAACTTGATCAAAAAATCGACCGAGGAGTTCAATCGGAGCGGTTCACTCGGATTGATCGGTCACTCCTCAAAGATACCGATCTAGGAATATTGACCATCTCATCTTCACCGCATCAAGATCAACAATGGCAAAGCCATCGTATGGGCCGTTTGCGAAAACTGGAAAGCATGGGATTGGCAACGGAACTCAAAGCGGGCGTGTGGAAACTCGAAGAACGAACTGAGCAGGTACTGCAGAAACTCGGTCAACGCGGCGATATCATGAAGACTATGCTGGCTGTACTGAAGGAAGCTAGTATTGATCGTGGCGCATCAGATTATTCTGTTTTCGATGCCAGCCAGCTCGGCAAGAAGGTAACTGGCAAGCTAGTGGCATTGGGACTGTCAGATGAATTCAATGATCGCCACTACGCAGTTGTCGATTGCGTGGATGGCAAATTACATTATGCCGAGATTGGTCGTCTCAGCAAGTACGATCCGCCGAGCAAAAATATGGTAGTCACATTACGAGGCCAGAATCCAAGTAAAAAGCGACAACCGCAACAGGCGATTGCCCGAGTGTTCATTGAATCCCATGTGTCATTTCCCGATCTTGCCAGCACGGATGGTGCGACCTGGCTGGACAGAAAACTGCTATCCAAAGAACCGGGGGAGTTTCGCGACAAAGGTTTTGGTGCAGAATCAAACCGTGCTCTGCGACTGCGACAGCAATGGTTGATCAAAGAAGAATTGATGATCGAGCAAAATGGGCAATTGATCGTCCGCCGAAAGCTACTGGATACATTGCAACAGAGAGAATTCGCACGGATTGCTGGAAAGCTTCAAAAGGAACTTGGATTGATCTATCAGCCACTTGCAAGCGGTGAGCGTTTGAAAGGGCAGATCAGCAAGACTGTAAATTTGGCATCAGGACGCTTTGCGGTGGTGCAGAAAGGCAAGGAGTTTTCGCTCGTGCCGTGGCAAAGCAAGATAATACAGAAGCAAGGTACAGGGCTGGCAATTGGAAAAATCCGAACGATATCTCGATGACTGAAAAATCCTCAAATTGGATTTCCAGCCATAGCGCTGATTGGTAATATGAGGGAATGCGGTAGTTCGCGGCACCTGCAGTCTGCATGCGTATGTTCAGAGAGGCTGACATTCACTGCACTCGTACAAATCTTCCAGATGATATCCAAAACGCTGTCTGGCGGTGGCCTAACGGCGACAACGCGGACAAAATAACAATTTTGAGTTTTGAGAGATATTCAACTTCCAACGCAAGTGAAGCAATTTAAAAGAGCCGCTCCAAATTTTCAAACCTGTCGCGAAAGGAGAACTATTTTAAAGCGTTCGCTATCAACTAACCGCTAACGGAATACTGGCATAGGGATTTGCACGAAGTCTCTATATGACTGGATCGCCAGAGTCATTGCGAAGGACGTTCGCCTTCTCAGCATATTCTTCAGCCGTCGCGAAACAAAACCCTGTCGCCGACAGATCATAGGGTTGTGCATGTAACTGTGCCATCTTTCTTTTCTCCAATTAAACAAGGGGCTCGCGTGTGAAACCTTGCTTCCGGCGAGGGTGGAGATGGGAGGGGACAAGAAAAATCGATGCGAATAGTGCGGGCGCAACGTAGTGAGCTACGGTCGCGTCTATTTTACTTGTGGGGAGAAAGAGGCAAAGTCCCTTTGGCTTCCCCATCGGTTTTAAGAAAATGAGCCGTCAGGCACCACTAATTCTGTCATGTCACCCGAATGGGCCGAAACCGCCCGTCGGGTTTGGTGAAGTAATGAGGAACATAGCCCGCTCGGACAGCCAATACTCTAGTAATAAATTGAAATCACTCCGCAATCTGCTACTCTCTAAATTGCAATTTGAGGTGCTAGATGAGCGTGATCAGAGAAATATATATTTCCAACTTCCGTGGAATTAAAGAACTGAAATGGTGGCCAAATCTGGGAATCAATTGCCTTATAGGCCCTGGAGATGGTGGAAAGTCGACAATTCTGGACGCTATCGAACTGGCTATTGGTAGCAAACAGAGCTTTTCGTTCACAGATGCCGATTTCCACAGATGCAATATCGAACAACCGATTATTATTGATGTAACTCTCGGCGAGCTTGAAGACGATCTCAGAAATATAGAGGCTTATGGTCATTTTTTACGCGGTCGGGATAGCCAAACTGGCGAAATTCACAATGAAACCTCTGCAGCACATGAGACGGTGCTGACTGTTAGGCTAATTGTAAGAGATGATCTCGAGCCGCAGTGGTTGCTTTTTTCGGAAGGTGCCGCAGCTGAAGGGCGCGAACGAAATCTGCAATGGAAACACAGGCAAAAAATCGCTCCAACGCGCCTCGGGACCGTAGCTTCCCATCACATGGCCCTCGGACCTAGATCGGTCTTAGGAAAGATTTCACAAGACAAAGCTCAGGCATCGGCCGCACTTGCTGCAGCATCACGACAAGCACGGAAAGCCTTCGCCGATCAGGGATGCGATGGGGTTGACGAAATTTTGACTACCGCTGCTCGCATAGTCGGAAACATGGGGATACCGGTTGAGACAGTAAGCGCGTTGCTGGATGTTAGAGGCGCGACTTTTTCAGGCGGAGCGATTGCCCTCCATGATGATGATCAGGTGCCGTTGAAGAGTCTTGGCTCTGGATCATTGCGCCTTCTTGTTGCGGGGCTGCAAAAGGCCGTGGGACAATCATCAATTTCCATTATTGATGAAGTTGAATTTGGCTTGGAGCCGTATCGCATCATCCGATTGCTTGATGCCCTTGGGGCCAAGACAAATGATCAAACACAACAAGTATTTATGACGACGCATTCTCCAGTCGTACTGCGGGAACTCTCCTCGGTTCAACTATTCGCGGTCAGGACGAGGCGAAGTGTTATCCCTGCGGTCGTGGTTGATGGGATAGAACAACAGCCCGCACAAGCGACGACGGAAAACGGACTGTTCTCCCTTGGTATCGGCGAAGACGCCCAAAAAACCTTGCGCGCATGTGCGGAGGCCTTTCTTGCACCAAATGTCATTGTGTGTGAAGGAAAAACAGAAATTGGTTTGCTCAGAGGCCGCGACCTTTGGGGGCAAAGCCAAAATCAGCGGAGCATACTCGCCCACGGTTGCCATTGGGCGGATGGTGGTGGCAGCTCAATGATTGAACGTGCCAAAATATTTGTGCGGATGGGTTATAGAACTGCTTTGTTCATGGACTCTGATGTTGCCTACGATGCCGGTGTTTATACCGATCTGACCACCCAGGGAGTTTCTGTATTTCGCTGGCAGGATGGTTACTCGACAGAGGCCGCGCTCTTTGCATCAGTACCTGCGGCGCAAGTTGTAAACTTGCTAAATATTGCATGTGAATGGCGATCGGAAGATTCTATCAATGGGAAAATTCAGCATGTAAGCGGAGGCCTGTATTCCCTTCAATCCTGCCGCGACAATTTCAGTGGCGACATGCGCCAGGTTCTCGGTCAGTGCGCTGGAGATGGGAAATGGTTCAAAGATATTGAACCAGCCGAAAGAGCAATACGGGAAGTGTTAGCTCCTGTCTGGCAGAACACCAACCCATTGTTCACAGGCCCACTCAATGCAATTTCGGATTGGATAATGGCATCTCACACAGTTCAAGTGGTCCACAATAACAACGGCGGTCAAGAATAAGATGGTCGACGTCAATGCGGTATTGGGTGCGCAATGCGGGCACGTCATAGCGCCTGCGGGGTGCGGAAAAACAGAGCTCATTGTAAACAGTGTCGCCCAACCAACTGATAAACCAACTCTAATTCTGACGCACACGACAGCGGGAGTAGCAGCTCTTAGACAACGGCTAAAGAAAGGTAGTATCCCACCCTCAAATTACCGCCTCAACACAATAGCAGGCTGGGCA
>JAAEMV010000799.1 GCA_024225195.1 Planctomycetaceae bacterium
ACACTGCAGCGATACGAAGATCAACTTCAGGCCGCTGGACTAACCAGCATCAAACGCTTTTTCGCGTTCAAATATATTTCTGATGAGTCCGATACCAAGTGTGAAAAATGGATTCACCTAAAATCAGCCAAGCAAAAAATTCTTGCAAGATATCCTAGCTTAGATCTCCGGACAGTTTCAGCTGAAAATTTTGATGAGACGATGAGAGACGTTAATGAGCTTGGAAACACAGTCAGATCACTTGGGTGGGGGTTCGTTCCACTTACCCCTGACGAACTCAACTTCATGATCAAGAATCTTCGCCGCGTGATTCGCTACGACACCATCCACGTCGCCTATTGGGAGGGCCAGCTTGTTGGATACATTGTCACGATCCCGGATATTAACTGGGCATTGAAGCGGGCGAAAGGACCATTTGATTGGGTTCGAATGTTGCAAATGCCACGCCTCATTAAAAAGACACCCTACAGCAGAGTCATCGCTCTTGGAGTGGACGACCAATTCCGGAAAAAAGGAATTGCAATGTTGTTGATTCAGGAACTTGTTGAAAACTATGCTGCGTTTGAGAAATGGGAATTCTCTTGGGTCGATGAAGCCAACCTTAAGTCGATTCGCGCCATCGGCCGCACCTTGCCACTGGTTAAATCTCGAACTTACGAGCTTTTCGAAAAATCGATTTGATTGCCAGCCGGTTCGACTTGGCAACGATTTGTTCGCTTCCATTAGGCTCGCAATCAAAGCGGCCGGCGTTTTTTCGCATTCCTTGCATGAAATGATTTAAAATTTGCACACCTTAAGTTTGTCCCTAGATTTGGTTAAACTCGGGATTGAAGTTTTTTGCCGCCCATTCGCAACGCTTTTTTAAAACGGGTTCACCGTGACAATTCATATACCCGTCTTACCTCAGGAAGTCATCGATGGACTCAACCCCCAACCGGGAAGCACCATTGTGGATGGCACACTCGGCGGCGGCGGGCATGCTCAAGCTATTCTCGAACTGATTGGCTCCGATGGAACCTTATTCGGTTTTGACCGCGACCCAATCGCCGTCGACGATACCCGAACAAGAATTTCTGCAGCCAATGCTCATTTGATTACCGCTAACTACTCAGATATGCCCGAGCAACTTTCATTGTTCGATGTTACTCAAGTGGATGGCATCTTACTTGACCTCGGCCTCTCCAGTGACCAACTTGCTGATCGCGAGCGTGGTTTCAGTTTCCACAGCGACGGCCCGCTTGACCTGCGATTTAATCAAATGGCTGGAGAACCGGCGGCAAAATTAGTAAATCGCCTAAGCGAGAAACATCTTGCCGATTTAATCTACGAGTTCGGTGAAGAACGATTCAGCCGACGAGTTGCCCGAAAAATTGTCAAACTGAGACACGCTAATAAAATTGAAACCGCCGCTCAACTGGCGAGCATCGTGCGTTCGTGCATTCCAAGGACAAAGAAAAAATCAATCGATCCAGCTACGAAAACATTTCAAGCACTTCGGATTGCCGTTAATGAGGAATTAAAATGGTTGAAGGTCGCGGTCAATCGACTTCCCGATCTTCTCAAGCCCGGTGGGCGAATTGCAATTATCAGCTTCCACTCGCTCGAAGACAGGATTGTTAAACAATCACTTCAGCAAAATGACCAACTCGAAATCATTTCTCGAAAACCCATCATGGCAGGCGAAGAAGAATTGCTAAGCAATCCGCGGAGCCGCAGCGCAAAACTACGCGTGGCACAAAAAAAACAATAACCCCGCCTCCGTTGTTTCTTGTCGCTCAGCCAACAGCAGAAAACGCTAGCACCCCTAGGATTCCATCCTTGAATTTGTGCGAAACACGCTGTTCCTTGCGTTCCATCCCAATTGGCTTTTCTGTATAGTCTCGCAACCTGCGATGCTTTCGTTCGTTCAATGGGATTCAAATGGCCGACCCATTTAAACCACAATCTAGCCAACAGTTAATCCGTGAAGCCAAAATCGGCCTATCGGTAGTTGCGCTGCTTTTTACGACGCTTATCTACGTCGGCACGTTAAGGATGACGGGGCAAAGGCCAATCCTTCCGTTTAACCAAATGGTCGGTTTGGATAACACAGACGCTGTTCCGCCTTCCCTCAAGAAAAAAATACCTAATCCAAAAACCGCTCAATCCGACCTGGCAAGACCGTTCCAAACACACAAAGACGACAGGGCGAAAATTGATTCTCTAAAAATTGAGCCTGATAAAGATATGCAATTTTTCAGGCCACTATCTCCAAAAACACCAGCCACGATTCAAGATAAACCAAAATTTGAGGTCAAGAACAAACAGCCTCCCTTCGTTGCTCCCCCCGCCAAATTTAAACCCAGCGATCGGGACAATCAACGAGACAGCTTTACCGTTCCAAAATTAAACGGTGATCTTAAAAACCCAAAAATTGAGCCCCGCATTTCAATTGATTCCCAATTTGGAACAAGAAATTCAGATTTCGCTGAAGCGAATGAAAAAGATATTTCCACTCAAGTTGAAATCAATCTATCCAATAATCGCAATCTAAAAACACCAGTTTCCGTTACAAGAAATACACCACGGATACCAAGCTTTATTGATCCCTCGACTAAGACTACTCAACAAATTTCACCAACGCCGGATTTCAAAACGCAAGCGCCAGTAAAAACTAGAAACTTTCTTGCGTTAACTCAATTTGAAGTCCCCACTCCTGAAAGACGAACCGACGAACCTTCGAAAGAAGAAAACTCGTTTAAATCAATCAAGTCTTTGGATGCGGTAAAGCCCACCCCCTCTAACCTTGTTACCCCTGAATTCAATCTCGCTAACGAATTACCATCCGTCGACGAGTCACCTTCCTTACGAACATATACAACCAAAACGGGAGATACCTACTGGTCTATTTCCGAAACAATCTATCAGGATGGACGATACTTTCGGGCATTGTTTTGCCACAATCAATCCAACCACCCCGATTACAAATTAGTAGCAGGATTGAAACTTAACACACCAGCCAAGCGTTACTTGGAAAGACGATGGCCGGCGGAATGCCCGCCAGGTTCAGGAACAGCGCCCGTTACAACTGGCACCCGCTCAGCAGGGAACAATGCCTATTACGTAACGGCCAAGGGCGAAACCCTTTTTGGGATTGCCCGACAGAAGCTTAACCAGGCGTCGCGATTCGCTGAACTTTACCAACTCAATCAGGACACCCTGGGTAACGATGTCCAACCCGACTCTCCACTTCGCGGCGGGCTAAAGCTCATTCTCCCTAAATGAATGGAAAAACCAGTTGATTCGCGTGCTCCTCTAACCCTGTTAGAATAAAGGGATTAGATTTATTGGAAATCGCGTCATGATCTCAAGGCCATTTAAAAAGATCATCTCTGGTGGTCAAACCGGGGTCGACCGGGCGGCACTCGACGTCGCGATCGAATTGGAGATACCGCATGGGGGATGGTGCCCAGCAGGTCGCCGAGCAGAAGACGGCACCATCGCTTCGATCTACCAGCTACAAGAAACCAATACCAGGAATTACGCACAGCGTACCGAAAAAAACGTACTCGATTCCTGTGGCACTCTCATTTTATATCAACATCAAATTTCGGGCGGGACTGCGTTGACCCGAAGATTGTCGCACACGCACACCCAGCCTTGCCTCTGCCTTGACCTCGGCCCTAGCATCTTTGATTTAGCTCAACTCTTACAGTCTCTAATCGACTGGGGAACAAACCACCAAATTGATATTCTGAATGTTGCTGGCCCGCGGGCCTCAACTCAACCGGAAATCTATGCGATGGCATACTCTTTTATGAAAGCCGCACTATCTAGCCCCACGGGTCGTCAATAAGTAAATCTCTGGAACTACATTCAGGAGTAACAGAGGGATTAACAGAGAGCAACGACTCAGCCTTGCAGACGATAGATATCCGAACGCAGGAGGATACGTATGCTTTTGAAACACGAACGACCCACTAGGAATCCATAGGCGAAACCCCAGCAACTGCTAGTCGGGCTTCCCGTCTCTCAAGCTGACTCAGTTGTAGCGATTCCCCGCTTAATGCCTAAATTTCTGGATTGTGCAGGCTGTGCCAGTTTTCGCACCTAAACACCCTTTGCCGACTGGTGCGTTCTGATAACTCTGTTTATTTTTTGCAACGTTCCATGTTGCATAAAATGTAACCTATGTTTTTCTAATCAAATTAAGCCGTTGATTGCGTGCTAGATAGCAACACAAAACTCAATTCCCCATGGCTTTCGGTTAGACATAAATGACCACCATCAAACAAAAAATTAGCGAATTTGATCAACTCAAACAGCGAATTCATGGCAAGTTAATTGGCAAACTTGACCTGAGTCGTGTTGGGGAGTTGGAAGGCGACGTCTTGCGGCGCGAAATACGCGTCGTCGTCGAACATTTATGCGACGGTGAAAACAATCTCCTCAATCGAACCGAGCGAGATCGATTAGTCGAAGAGGTTTTGGACGAAACTTTTGGCCTTGGGCCACTCGAGTTACTTCTGAAAGACCCATTGATTAGCGATATTCTCGTTAACGGACCAAAAAACATCTACGCTGAGCGCAGCGGAAAAATGGAAAAGACAAATGTCGAATTCCGTGACAACGCGCACTTGCTTCAAATCATCGACCGAATCGTGTCTAAAGTCGGCCGCCGCGTCGACGAAACCTGCCCGATGGTCGACGCCAGACTCGAAGACGGTTCTCGTGTCAACGCGATTATCCCGCCATTGGCTTTGGATGGCGCCGCCATGTCTATTCGGCGGTTTGGTGCGAACCCGCTAAAATTAGAAGACCTTCTGAACTTCCAAGCATTTACACCTGAGATGGTAATGTTACTCGAAGGAGCGATGAAAGCTCGCTTGAACATCATAATCTCTGGCGGTACCGGTTCTGGTAAAACGACCTTGCTCAACACACTTTCGAGCTTCATCTCGAACGAAGACCGAATCGTGACGATTGAAGACGCTGCAGAAATTCAGCTTCAACAGGATCACGTCGTACGTCTCGAAACCCGTCCGCCAAATATTGAAGGCAAGGGCTCAGTTTCCGCAACAGACCTTGTTAAAAACTGTTTGAGAATGCGTCCGGAAAGAATCATTATTGGAGAATGTCGTGGCCCGGAAACCCTGGATATGCTTCAGGCCATGAACACCGGTCACGAAGGCTCACTCACTACGACCCACGCCAACTCACCTCGAGACTGCATCTCCCGACTGGAAACCATGATCATGATGTCTGGTTTTGAGTTGCCGGTCAAAGCCATGCGGAATCAAATCTCCAGCGCCGTCGATCTAATTATTCAAGCAAATCGCCTTCAAGG
>JAAEMV010000800.1 GCA_024225195.1 Planctomycetaceae bacterium
CAGCTTCAGCCTTAGGTGCTTCTGCCTTAGATGCTTCTGCCTTAGATGCTTCTGCCTTAGGTGCTTCTGCCTTAGGTGCTTCTGCCTTAGGTGCTTCTGCCTTAGGTGCTTCTGCCTTAGGTGCTTCTGCCTTAGGTGCTTCTGCTTTAGGTGCTTCTGCTTTAGGTGCTTCTGCCTTGGGTGCTTCTGCCTTAGGTGTTCCAGGCGGAGGGGTCACATCACCAGGGGCATCTTCCATCTCTTCACCACCCGTTGGAGGAGGTGTCACATCCGTTGCTCCGGGCGGAGGACTGTTTAGTTGAATCGACCCGTCGTCCACAGGGAGTGGCTCGAGAACCATTTCGTCCTTCGCTGCCACCAACCGCTCGTATTCTTTTTGGACGTCTTCATCGGAAAGCTTATTCATTTCCTTTTGGAGGAAACTCTGGAAGTCGGCAGCAAAATACTGCAACCGTAGCCTTGGTCCCATTTTGAATCCGGGCTTTTCACCGTTCGCAGTTGGGAAGTCATATTTCCCCTCTTCATACAACGCCTTCAGAACAGTGCTGTCGGGCTCGTCCGTAATTTGACTTTCCATTTTAGTAACATCGATCGGCAAAACTTCACATTCGACCTGATCCGTCGTTCTGGAAAACAATTGCACTGCTTCTGTTACATTGGGAGAGCCGGAAATGCCGAGCGTACCGAAGAGCAACATTTGGTTGGCAAGCAGCTCAATTTTGAGTCGCTCGCGAATCCTAGACATCGTTGAATACTTGCTATTAACTTGATTATTAATCGCCTCGTAATCTTGGCGGCTAAAGTTAGCTCCTGAGGAAAGCTGTTCAAGATAGTCATCCACCATACCATCACTGGCAACGACGCCTTCTTCCGCAGCAAGCTGTGCGAAAATGTATCGGCTAATAAGTTCGCCATCGACAACTTCCGGACGGTTGCTGTTAATCGGCGAGATTGGCATTACGAAGGGGCGTCGCTCTCCGCCAAACTTCTTCTCAGTAGCCTGCCGCACTCCGTCAAGGAAAGCAACGGTCTGATAGTGATCGACTCTCATCGAATCGAGTTGAAGTCGATCGATCTCGCCACCCTTCCAGGTCGCAATCACTTTGTACTCATCGGGGTTTTGATTCTCCGACCTTCTTCCGTTTGACAGAGTGTCAAAAACTGGACCTAGGCCAAAAATCGCCATAGCAGCGGAGCCAAGTACAACCATTAAGACTTTTGCGTGACGTCGAAACCAAGCGAGCATTTTCTTTATCCATTACCGAAAACGGGGATACACTTTTCATAATTACGCAGTTTTGCCTGAAAAGTTGCTTCATCCAACCCACGCCGGAATCCCTCCGGGGTTGACAACTTTGGTCTCAAGGGATTATTTCTCATCCAATGAACCAAGGCGGGGAGGCGGATCAAGTCCACCACCTGAACTGGCGTTTTGACGAATTTATAGCTCTTAAGCGGTAATTTCAATGCCAAAACAGCTTAACTAAAGGATTGGTAAATAAAACAATCGAGGATTTTTTTCAGTTGAATTCTAGCGACGACCGATCAACATTGTCGTAAATCAGAATTATTCGATTTTTTTAACGCCAATTGAGAAACACAAGCCACGGGTAAACTGCCGGATGTCCAAATTACTGATCATTGCGGAAAAACCAAGCGTTGCCACCGATCTCGCCAGAGTCCTCGGAAAACTCCCCGAAATGGGGAAATTCAAGAAGCAAAAGGACTATTTCGAAAATGATCACGCTTACGTTGCTTCCGCGTTAGGACACCTAGTTGCACTGAGAATGCCCACCAAAGACGACGGCAAAAAACTCCCCTGGAGCATGACCCATCTCCCCCATGTCCCCAAAGCCTTCGAGCTCGAACCGATCGAACGAAGCCTTGCTAAATACAAACTCCTCGTTCGACTACTCAAGAAAAAGGACGTCAACACCGTCATCAACGCTTGCGATGCCGGGCGCGAAGGAGAACTGATTTTTCGTTATTTGATGGACATGGCCAACATCAAAAAAGATCTGACGATCAAGCGAATGTGGATGCAGTCCATGACGGACAACTCCATCCTCGAAGCGTGGGAAAGCATGCGAACAGGGGAAGAGATGAATGACCTCGCTGATGCTGCGGTCTGTCGCAGTCAAAGCGATTGGCTAATCGGGCTCAACGGTACCCGTGCGCTCACAGCTTTCAATTCACGTAACGGCGGTTTTAACGTAACCTCAGCCGGTCGCGTGCAAACTCCGACGCTGGTAATTCTTACTGAAAAAGAACGGCTTATTCGAAGCTTTGTTTCGCGGCCGTTTTACGAAGTTCATGCAGACTTCAAAGTCGAAAACGGCGAATACCCGTCTCGGTGGTTTGTTGAGAACTTTGAAAAGGATGAAGACGACAACCAAAAGAAAGCCGAAAGAATTTGGACGCTCGAGGAAGCGGAAGCAATCAAAACTAGATGCGAAGGTAAAACGGGAAAAGTCGAAGAAAACAAAAAGCCCTCCAAACAGGCACCTCCGCAACTGTTCGATCTCACCAGTTTACAACGCGAAGCTGGAAACAAATTTGGATTCAGCGCCAAACGGACGCTTCAACTCGCACAGGCACTCTACGATAGATATAAGTTACTAACTTATCCCCGTACCGATTCGAAATACCTTCCCGAAGACTATGTCGACACCGTTAAAGGAACGGTTCTCACAATTTCTCAAGGGAAACCCAGTGAGACGCTCAACCCAACGTTAGTCAACTCGGCGAAGTGGTTGACCAAGAACAACAAGATCATTCCCACCAAACGGGTCTTCAACACAAAAAAGGTCAGCGATCACTTCGCGATTATCCCCACCGGAAAATTGCCACCTGCGAAACTCGATGAAGCGGCTGCGAAACTTTACCAGTTGGTTCTGCAACGGTTTTTCGCGATCTTTTATCCACATGCTGAATTTGAATTGACCCGTCGTATCACTCGGATCGGCGAAGATAGCTTCCTCACCGCCGGTCGAATTCTCGTCGTGCCCGGTTACCTTGAAGTCTACGGACGAAAACCCGGTGTCGCGGCCGACAAGGATGAACTCGTCTACGTTGCCGATGGTGAATCCGCTGAGAATTCAGCAATCGAAATGCGAGCCAATGAAACTAAGCCCCCAGCTCGTTTTAACGACAGTACATTGCTCTCCGCCATGGAAACGGCAGGCAAACGCGTCGACGATGACGAGCTAAGAGAAGCCATGAGCGACCGCGGACTTGGTACTCCGGCAACACGCGCCGCAATTATCGAAAACCTAATCCGCCAAAAATATGTCTTCCGGAATGAAATCAATAAACGGGAACTCGTCGTCTCCAACAAAGGCATCGCGCTGGTTGACCTGCTGGACGAGATCGGAATCACCACACTTGGTTCACCGGAAATGACGGGTGAATGGGAATTCAAACTGAAAGAGATGGAAGCCGGGCGTCTTAACAAAGACCAGTTCATGAACGAGATCATTGAACTGACAAACGGAATCGTCGCTCAAACCAAAGAGTACACCGCGGAGAAAGTAAATCGAATTTTCCCGGATCTTGAAACTGCCTGCCTCGAGTGCGATAGCTCTCCACTCAAGCAAACCGATGGTGTTTTTGAGTGCAGGAATCCCGAGTGTAATTTTCGACTCAAAAAGCATATCGCCAGCCATGAGCTAACCGAAAAAGAAGCGCGCGATCTTATTGTCGATAAAAAAATCGGTCCAATCACTGATTTTAAAAATCGATTTGGTCAACCATTCGAAGCCGAATTAACTTTCGCCAAAGAAAAGAAAACGTGGAAGGTTGCCTTCGTGTTTGAGGGAGACGACCGCCGCGAAGAAGAACTAAAGAATATCCGCGATGAACAAATTATCTGCCAAGCTAAACTGGCGGATGATTCCGAAACCCTCATTCCGATCTACGAAGTCGAAAGTGCCTACCTTGCACCGGCAATGGCCACCAAGGTGGACGATCGCGGAGTTCGAATTAGTAAAACAATTCTGAAACGTGAAATCCCAACAGAGCAGGCAGTCAAACTCTTTGTCGAAGGAAAAACCGACTTGATGCCAGGTTTTCTTTCTAAAAAAGGGCGTAAGTTTGCCGCCCACCTAACGATCGACCGGGAAAAGGGGAAACTCGGATTCGAATTTGCCCCGCGGAAAAACGCCAAAAAGTCTGACGAGGGCGACGAGGCTGACACCGCTGGTAAAGCTCCCAAGAAGAAAGCAGCAAAGAAGAAGAAAGCGGCGAAAAAGAAAACGACCCGTAAGAAAACAACCACCAAAAAAGCAAAAAAGAAGTCGACCAAAAAGTCTCCTAAAAAGAAGCCTGTAGTTACCGACCCCGTATCGGCAGAGGAAAAAAGCGAGTAACGGAGAGCCATCGACTCGACAGTGCCAAACGAGTCCCTGAATTTAGCTCAACAGTTGCCACCACGTTTTCATCCAGACTTCTAAACCGGTCATTGGCTTGATAGCGTTCCGCTCGATGGCAACTGCCTTCCCCAGAATTCGACTTGACTCGATCTGAACCGATTGATATTTACCTGCATTGTTTTTCGCAGGCCTTTATCGACGGAACCTTAGTCAATTGTTTAGCCAATTCAAAAATTTCGCTCAAACTTGTACGCTGGCGTGCGTGCTAGCGACAATTTTGAGCTGCCCCCCCGTCGAAGCTCAACGGCCTAGCTTCAGTACCGCAGCACTCCCTCAGCAACCGGGGGTTACCGGCTCAGCTCTCAGCCCACCACCGAGTGCCAGTTTCTCTGTCCCTCAAAATTTTAATCAACCTTCCCAATTCCCAATTCAACAACCGCAGCCTCAAGCCGCGCCCGCCATTGTCAACGCACAGCCGGGCGATCCGAATATGAACCTAAATTTCCCTACGTTCAATCAAGGCGGAGGCCAACCCATGCAAGGGCAAGCGACACTCGGCCAACCCATGTTTGGACAGCAAAACCCAATGGCCCAAGGTGGTTATCCACCTCAGCAGTCGTGGCAACAGGATCCCTGGACTTCTTTTACTGATGAATTTCTTCCCAAGGTATTAGAAAATCCTCGCGCTTGGACCGTCTACATTCCGGGGGGAAGCGGAAACGAACTAAACATCAATAACATTGGTTTGGCAACGACGATCAATATCCCCAAATTTTTAAATGGCCCTTCGCCGCTAAAAATTTCGCCGGGCTATATTTTCAATTTCTGGAATGGTCCCACCGGACCAATTTACGATTTGCCCGCACAGGCCTACAGTTCATACTTGGCGTTTGATCACATTACCGACCCATCGAAGAGGAGCGGTCTCGAAACCAATTTCACGGTTGGCTTTTACAGTGATTATAAAAACACATCGAGCAACGGTCTGAGGCTAACTGGCAAACTGCTCGGCTGGTCGAGGCTGAATGAGTATACTGTCGCCAAGTTCGGCGTGGAATATTTTGATCGACTTGACATTAAACTTCTCCCGGCGTTCGGACTCTACATGAATCCCAACCCAGATATGAAACTTGATCTTTATTTCCCCAAAACAAAACTGGCCCACCGTTTACCAAGAATCAATAACTACGATGCTTGGGGTTACATCGGGGCAGAATTAGGTGGTGGAAGTTGGGCTATCGACAGGGCCAGTGGGATGAAAGATCAGGCGGATGTTAATGATGTCCGAGCCTTCTTTGGAATCGAGTGGATGGGAAATGCTCAGGTTACAGGATTCCTGGATCTTGGTTATGTTTTCAATCGCGAAATCGTCTACCGCAGTGCAACTCCTAATCTTAACCTTAGCGATGCCATGATGTTGCGATTCGGGTTTGCATTTTAAGCTTTACAGGATCGCCAGCATGGCTCTTACTGAATCATCAATGGTAGCCCTAGGCACGCCGCTCCCAGGTTTCCGGTTACCGGATACAGATGGGACCTATTATTCCAGCGATGACTTTGCAGATCGCCCTCTTTTGGTGATGTTTATCTGCAATCACTGTCCCTATGTAAAACACATTGCCGATGAATTATCGCGTTTAAGCCGTGATTTTGCCGAGGCAAGATTTGCTATGGTTGCTATTCAGAGTAATGACGTCGAAGGCTACCCCGAGGATCGCCCCGAACTGATGCACGCTGAAAAAGAAAACCGCGACTATCGGTTCCCATATCTATACGATGAATCTCAACAAGTCGCGAAAGAATTTCAAGCAACTTGCACACCCGATTTTTTTCTTTTTGACAGTGACCAACGGCTCACCTACCGCGGTCGACTCGATGAGACGAGGCCTACCCGAATCGCTTCGGGCGTTTATGATTCCGTCGGGCAAGAGCCTCACGGCAGAGATCTGAGAGAAGCTATCAAGTCGACGCTTGAGGGCAACCCAGTTAACTCGCAGCAGTTTCCATCGGTTGGCTGCAACATCAAGTGGAAAGACCTGGAAACATCGGACGCCTGATCGTGGACGGATAAACGTTGCGTCAGCTTTAGCCTGTTTACAGTTTTTTCACTGATTAAAGTTCTCGAAAGTGCCGATATTGCCTTATGGTTTCACCACGACATCGGTGCTCTAGGTAGTACATTCCCCCCTAGGTCACACGCCCACCGACAATCCTGCATAAAATCCCCAATATTTCTCCCCATTAAGCGAATACATTCAGAGTAAATAATTAGCTTC
>JAAEMV010000801.1 GCA_024225195.1 Planctomycetaceae bacterium
ATCCCAGCCCTCACCTAACAATCCGCGGGTTCCAACCAAACAGCGTGTCAAACCTTTTTGAAACAGACCAGTAATCATTTCAACGTAGACCCGGGGTGCCCAATCTGAACCCGCACCACTAATCTGCCGAAATCCTGACATCTCCTCCGACGACAATGAAACCGTTAAATTGCGTTTCGCCAGCCACGCCCGACAGTCTTTCAAAAATTCATCTTCTATTTCGTCGTCGATCAAAATAGTAGTGCCGGTTAAAAGAATAGGGTCAAGAAGGTCCGTCTTTGGATCACTTAAAACGGATTTAAACGCCGCGATCGCACCTCCCGTTTCACAGTCCATTAGGTCTTTTAATTCCGATGTGACCGCGGAAGATCTTTCGAAATCAGCAATAACCACTGCCCGCAACTGTTGGTCTAAGTTGTCCATTTCCTGTTGAAGAATAGGCACCAAAGCGTCAGACTTACTTTTGGAATAGGCAAGCACCCGACCGACCGGTGAAACGCAAGGCCGAGTTCCCGTTTCGGTCACCTGAAATCCAAGCGTCCGCAAACTCCGCGTCAGCTGTTCTCCCACTTTCTGCAACTCAGGTTGACCTGATCGCCTCAAAAAATACCGAATGAAACGATCCAGGACCGAAACCCAGTACTCCAACGGGGGCACAGCCGAAGGTAACTCTTCGACACCCAACTCAGGCACATCTGGTGGCAATTCAATTCCCCGGCTAATCAAAAACTGACGCGCAGCAAGTGAAAACAAAGGATCGCGGCGTTCAAAATTTGCCCAGCTCGTCGCCGTCCCCACAGGCAACGTCAGTTCCGAAAGCGTTTTACTTACCCATTCCGGCAAATTCGAGGGCGGGTCGACAGGGCAGGGGGGGCTATCTTCCGGCAGACAATTCAGCCTGCTCTTTAAAAATCCCAGGTCGCAAACCTCTTCGATTAATTCACTCAACTGGTTATCGGCTGTTGCGATAAACTGCAGCTCACTGTTATTTGGACGGACAAAATATGCCAAGTCTTGATAGGGAGCTAAATAGCCATCTTTGACAACTGCGGGAACAGGCACGTCAAAATCTATCGGTCCAAAAAATTGATCATACCGCTCGACGTCGCGATCGTCTTTGCCCGAACGATCTGGCGGAGTCGCCGTTAACCCCAAGACAATGGGATCACCAAGCATCGTCATCGCATCGGCCAAAACCCTCCCCCAATGCCCGAGTAGATGATGGCACTCATCTAAAATTATTAACCCTACGTCAAGTTCCGCCAGCCGACTCAGCGTTTCACGACTCGACTGATGGAGTAACGAAACGGAATCCCCACCGCGAGCAACCTCGTCACGAACCTTCTTTTTAAAGCCACTTATCTGTTTTTGATAATAACCGGGGTTCTTTTCACGCAGATCTTCAATCCACCAATTCGCCTCTTCCAAGTTCGAAACTTGACTTTCATCGATCAACTTATTCCGCCACAACTCCAAGCCCGACCGATCAATCTCGGGCAACCCCCGAGAGGGCAGAGTCACTGACTGATAGGTTAGAGATGTCAGCAGTTCCGGTTTTCGTGGATCGGTAGATACAAACGAACCAAGATTACCTTCGATCTTGAAAAGATCGACCCGTGATGCCCACTGTGATTGAATTGCAGAATTGGGAGATAAAACAAGACACGGCTTTCGTACAAGTTCTGCCCACAAGTAAAGCCCAAGAACCGTCTTCCCCGAACCAGGGGGAGCAACGACATGCAAACGACGCTGCCCCTGAGACAATTGCTTTTTCGCAATTTCAAATACTTCTTGTTGAGATGGCCTTAATTGGCCAGCAAACTCAATTTCAGGAAAAACCGAATCGCTCACTCGTTCCTCGAATTCTAGATATCCAGTTAAATGAGACTGTCAAAAAGACAACCCACGAGTGACCTGTCAATTTTTTAGCGATTACTCAACTTTTCAACTCGCACCGCACAGACTTTATATTCTCCGGTGCCCGTCACCTGATCGCCAGCGTCATTGGTCAAGAGATTAGCTCGGGATTCTGCAAAATGCATCGGCATCCAGATACAACCTGGCCTCATTCGAGGAGAAACCCAAACTTCGGCTTCAACCTCACCACGACGAGACAATACACGAACGCTCTCGCCATGCTTTAAATCCAGCTTCCTCGCGTCACTGCGATGCATCTCAATAAAATTGCTGCGTTGTTTAGCAACTGGACCGGCATCGCGTCGCGTCTGAGTCGCACTATTGTAATGGTAAAGCGTACGGCCTGTCGAAAGCACCAACGGGTATTCGTTGTCCGGCAACTCTGCGCTTGGGCGGTAATCGACAACTTGAAACGGAGCTCGACCGATCATAGGGCCATCAACATGTAAAGTTGGAGTCCCCGGATGAGACTCGTCGGGGCACGGCCATTGAAGCCCTGACACATTTTCTTCGAGGCGCTGGTGAGAGATGCCCGCGATTTTAGGCGTGAGCGATGCGTACTCTGAAAATACTTCTCCAGCATTTTCGTAATCCGGCATTGGATAGCCTGCCGAACGAGCCACGTCACACAAAATCTTCCAATCTTCCCTCGCTTCACCAGGAGGATTTACCGATTTGCGAACCCGCTGCACCCTTCGATCGCTATTGGTGAAAACTCCATCCTTTTCGGCAAAGCAAGCCCCGGGCAAAATGACATCCGCAAACCGCGTGGTCTCATTATGAAAGATCTCCTGACAAACAACGAATTCGCATTGGTTCAGCCCGACTTCCACTTTTGTAACATTCGGTTCAGAGATCACAATGTCTTCGCCCATCACATAAACGGCCTTAAGCTTGCCGGCAGCCATCTCTTTCATCATGACATTGAGATTTAATCCATTATCCGGTGATAACCCTACGCCCCAAGCATTCTCAAATTTCTCTCGAACCTTAGAATCCGTAACGGGTTGGTACCCCGGATAAAAAATTGGAGTCGCTCCCGCGTCGTTGGCACCCTGAACATTGTTTTGCCCTCGTAACGGGTTCATTCCCGCCGACCGAACGCCAAGATGACCGGTCATCAGAACAAGATTCGCCAAACAATAAACATTATCGGTACCGTGCGTATGCTCAGTAATCCCAAGGGTATAGTAGATCCCAGCATGTTTCGTGGTTGCGTACAGCCGCGCTGCGATTCGGATATCACCCGCTGGAACACCCGTTATTTCCTCCGCCTTCTCTGGTGTGTATTCGGCCACTTTTTCGGCCATCGCATCAAAACCCTCTGTGTTGGCTTCAATGAAATCGCGGTCGTGAAGTCCCTCACTAATAATCACGTGGGCCATCGCCGACAACAGCCAAACGTCCGTTCCCGGTTTCAACTGCAAATGCAAGTCGGCCATCTCAGCCAACCAGATTTTACGGGGATCCGCTACGATTAATTTAGCGCCTCTCTGCCGCGCCCGCTTCATTTCCATTGCAATGATCGGATGAGCTTCGGTCGTGTTGGAACCGATCACAAACATCAACTCCGAATCTCGAATTTCATCAATCGAATTAGTCATGGCTCCCGCTCCGAACATTGTCACCAGACCGGCGACAGTGGGAGCATGTCAGGTAGCTGCACATTGATGGACATTGTTGGTTCCAAAAACAGCTCGCGACAATTTCTGCATTAAGTAATTTTCTTCACCAGTACACCGAGACGAAGAAATAAAACCAAGCGAGTCGGCTCCATACTTATCTTTTACCGACTTTAGACCGTTCGCAACCGCCGTCAGCGCTTGCTCCCAGGAAGCGGGGTGTAACTCACCATCAGTGCCACGGACCAGTGGCGTGGTGATCCGATCTTCGTGATGTATGAAATCATAAGCAAACCTCCCTTTCACACAGAGGTTCCCATCATTTACTGTCTCCCCCGGTTCCGGGCTGGTAATTTTGACAACTCGATCATTGTGAGTGTGCAAGTCGAGCTGACACCCGACGCCACAAAAATTGCAGGTCGAACGAGTCACCTCCGTCTGAAGGGTTACTAGATTTTCCGGCGCTTTTTTCTCAATCAAGGCTCCTGTAGGGCAGGTCGCGATACAACCTCCACACAATTCACAAGTCGTATCGAGAAGCCCGCGATTACCCGCGGTGGCAATAGTCGTCTCACCACCACGATTGGAAAGCGTGATGGCATTAACGGCTTCGACCTCGTCGCAATAACGCGTGCAGCGAGCACACAAAATGCACAAATCTGGATTAAATTCAATGTACGGATTCACATCGTCCGGACGCCCCGCACGCGGCGCATTAACGGGCTCGAGGGGTAATGGGTCAATCGTTTTGCACAATTCTCTCAACTGATTGCCGTTGCCCGTCTCCACCGGCAGACCAGACTCATCCAACTGGTGATCCGCCATGTACATGCTGTAGAGAATGGTTCGATGCTTTTCGATCCGCCCCGATTCCGTTGTCACCTTCATATCGGGATACACTTTCCAGGCACATCCAGGCTGCAATCTTCGCTGCCCCTCAACCTCTACTAAACAGACACGACAAGCCCCAGCGGGTTCGAGTCGGGTGTCGTGGCATAGCGTTGGGATTTCAATTCCCTCTCGCCGCGCAACATCGACGACCGTCTCCCCTGAAATCGCCCGGCAAGATCGACCATTGATTTCAATTGAAAACGTCTCGACACGCTTCTGATTCGGATAATTCATTGGCTTTTTCGCGATTGTAATTTATTACAAACCGACTCATTAACAGTGATTTAAATTCAGTCTCTTGTTTTAAACGCATCGGGAAAGTGCTTCCGTGCCGATTCCAGCGGTTTCGCTGCCACCATCCCAAGTCCGCAAATGGACCCCTCTTCCATCTCCCAACCGACATCGCCTGTCAATTCCAACGACGCGGGATCCCCCAGCTGGACGAATTGATCCACTTGTCGCCGAATGTACTGAGTTCCTATTCGACAGGGTGCACATTGACCGCAACTCTCACGCTCAAAAAACTCAAGCTGCCAAGCTGCCGCTTTTGCCATATCGACTGTATCGTTAATTACTACCACCCCCGCACTTCCCAACATCGACCCCGCATCCGCAAGGTGTTTGTAGTCCAAAGGCAAATTACGCTCTGTGATTGGAAGGAATCCAGAAGACGCACCGCCCGGAGAGAATGCGATTGGGTTTCCAACGTACCCTCCAGCCGCTTCAACCAACTCATCCAGAGACACGCCTAATGGTAATTCGTAAACGCCCGGAGCGACCACGTGTCCGGAAATACAGTAAAGCTTACTTCCCGCTTCAGTTTTCCCAAGCGCTCGGAACCAATCACCGCCTCGATGAATAATCGAAGGCACGCAAGCGATTGTCTCCACGTTGTGAATCAGACTTGGCTTGCCTCGAAATCCGGACTCAGTCGGGTAGGGCGGTTTTAACCGGGGCATCCCCCGTTTTCCCTCAAGCGATTCCAGCAAAGCCGTTTCTTCTCCACAGATATAAGCACCATGACCTTTCACGATCGTAAACTCATATTCTTTTAATGCGTCTTTCGATTCTTCCAACGCTCGCTCGATCGCGCGATACTCGTTCGTGTATTCGCCCCGAATATATATATAAATTTCTTTTGCCTCGATCACATAAGCTGCGATCGCAAGCCCCTCTAACATTTTGTGGGTTTGACGGAGCATCAATTCGCGATCTTTGAACGTCCCCGGTTCGGCTTCATCTGCATTGCAAATAACATAACGTTCCGTTGCGGCTTGCTGACGAACGGACGTCCATTTGAAATGAGCCGGAAACCCAGCACCCCCGCGCCCCTGCAGCCCCGATGACTCCAAGGCTGAAATTACATCCTCGGGATCCATCGCCCTTACTTTTGCCAAAGCCGAATACGTCAGATCAACTTCGCCAGCGAGATTCATTGCAAATTCATTGGGCGGAGAAATTGCTGTTTGGTGTTTCGCGTAGGTCACCAGTTCCATATTTTCGTCAAGCGAAGCAGGAGCTAAATCACATTGCCCCAAACAGCTAACTCGCTCAACCATTTTCCCCGCATCGGTCAACTCATTCGCTAACGAATCAGCCCCAAACATCTGACAGGTTAGTCCGTCACATAGGCGAATCCTCTTTCCAGGTTCACGCAGTAGCGTGTAAAACAAACCAGTTCCCCAGATATCGGCTTCCGCTATTCCGGTTTGCTGATGAACCTCTCTTACCGACTCTTCTGTTACTCCTCCCGCATGCTCCAGCAGTTCAATAATTTTCTCACGGTTGGCATTCGGTTTTTGCATAACTAGTCCTGTAATAATGTTCTCTTTAGGATATAAGAATACGGCCGTTCATGCACCGTTAATTTGACGCAATAAATTCGATCACCGACGTGTTTTTCCCAAATGGATGCTCCTTTGAATCGAAATCTAAATAACTTCTCCCGAATCGTCATCAAAATTGGCTCAGCGCTCCTCGTAGATCCGGAGAACGATTTGCGAAAAACTTGGCTTGACTCGCTCATCGATGACCTAGCAAGCCTCGCCCAAACCGGTAAAGAAATACTCATTGTTTCGTCCGGAGCGATCGCACTCGGCCGGAGCCAATTAGAATCTGTTCAAAAATCCGAACAACTAAAGCTAGAGGAGAGTCAAGCCGCCGCCGCGATCGGGCAAATCGAATTGAGCCGAGCGTACAACGAATCACTCAATCGGCATCAACTTTCCTGCGGACAAATCTTACTCACTCTCGGCGATACTGAGACGCGGCGGCGGTACCTCAATGCGAGGGCGACAATTAATACACTGCTGCAATCCAAGGTCATTCCAATCATCAACGAAAATGACTCGGTCGCAACTGCCGAAATTCGTTATGGGGATAATGACCGCCTCGCAGCACGAGTTGCCTCGATGGTCAACGCTGATTTGCTGATCCTACTCTCCGACATTGATGGACTTTACTCGCAACCTCCCACAGTAAATCCGGACGCGACTTTTTTGGAAGAAGTTGAGATCATCACTTCTGAAATTGAACACATGGCGGGCGACTCCACCAATCAGAATTCCAGAGGAGGAATGAAAACAAAAATAGCAGCGGCAAAGATTGCAACGGCGTCCGGCACTACCATGATCATTGGGTCAGGTAAGCCTCACAACCCAATCAAAAAAATTGCAGAAGGAGGCAGAGCAACGTGGTTCTCACCCTCCAGCAATCCAGTTAACGATCGAAAAAAATGGATCGCTGGCGGTCTTGATGTTCCGGGATCCGTCATCGTGGATTCAGGCGCCATTGCGGCCTTGAAATCCGGCAAAAGTCTTTTATCCGCAGGAGTGACTCAAATTTCCGGCAACTTCTCACGAGGCGATACGGTTGAGATTGTCGATTCTGACGGGACTCGAATAGGCCGCGGACTGGTCGAGTACGATTCCAATGACGCCCGCAAAATTTCAGGCTTGCAAAGTGCTGACATTCGTAAACTTCTCCGCCAACCTATTCGCGCCGCGATGATTCACCGGGACAATCTAGTGCTCAACTCCTAATCAATTCGCGTCCACAGAGAAATAAATCGAGATAACGATTACCGCCACTCGACCAATTTGACTAATTCAGACAATACTTCATCTCTTCAACTATCCCTAAATCCAGCGCTACTGGATGACTGACCAGGTCAATGTAGCTTAAGATGTTGGACGTAGGAAACATTCGCTATTCGCGTTGAAATATTACCTTCTAAACAGACCGCTATGAACATTGCTCAAACGATGCAAGACATGGGGCATAA
>JAAEMV010000802.1 GCA_024225195.1 Planctomycetaceae bacterium
AAAGCCTCTGTGGCAGGTGAAGTTAAAAGAGAAAGAACTTGTAGAAGTACTTGGCCTAGTTAGCTGGCCCAGTCCCGATGGGCATTCAACGACTTGGTACCAGATCGCACCTCCTGCCGGAGAGTTCCGCTGGGTGAAGCGAGACGCGTTGGAGTTGCCTGTGGAGGCGGTAAAAACGGTGGTCGAAAATGCCTCACCAAACGAGACGGGCGACGATGCTACAGTTCAGTTAGCGGTAGGAATTGATTCAGAAGCCGGCGAGTCTGACGATGGCGATGGAAACGTGCAGCAAGCATCAGCACAGGTTGATTCAAGCGAAACTTCTGAATATCTGGGAGATTTAAATCGGGGTTGGCGTTCGACACCAACGCCGATTGGAGTCGGAGAATCACAGGCTGATCTTAATCGTAATCGGTTGGGGGTTGGCATTTTGAGTGATGGTACAGCGAGCCAAGTTTCCGATGGAGGAATGGATTCAAGATTTGGTTATCAAGGTACCTTGAACCTTGCGGCGGACGGCTCAAATCGGGAAAGAGTTGCCGACCGAAATATTTCTCGCGATAGTTTTGCGAGAGGTTTAGGGGCGGTGAGGCAAGGGCGAGTTGTCGGCGATTCGCCAATCAGATATTCCAGGAGTCTTACCGATTTAGAATTTCAGCTCACCCAGGAACTCATCAAGAAAGACCCTTCGAGCTGGAACCTGAGTGATCTCGAACAAGCTGCGAACGCAATCTATCAGACATCAGACCGGGATAGAGAGAGACTGCAGGCCGAACGATTTTTGACCAAATTGAAAAGTTGCCGAGCGATTCAAACGGGGGTTACTAAGCGCGGAAGTGTGGCTGGCATTGAGGTTGGCTCTGCTCCCAGGCAGCCTGTCGGTACGGGGGTTAAGCCGGAAATAGATTTGAGCAACACATACGATGCTCATGGTTGGCTTTCTGAAATTGTTCGTGATGACGCCAGCGGGCGAATTGAATATGTGCTCCAGGATGAAGCGGGGAATATTACGCACCACGTTGGGCCATCTCCCGGGATGAACTTAAAACGCTATCTTCGATCTCGAATTGGAATTGTTGGGCAGCGGGGGTACGCCAGTGAGTTGCAGCTCGATCATGTTACGGCGACACGCGTAGTTTTACTGGAAAAGCCAAAGTCCAGTGTGGGATTTATAAAATAGGCAAAGCGATTTGTCTAAGTTCTAGTAAACTCGGGGCGTTCTTTAGTGGCTGTTCAGCTGGCTTCTGAGGTTGAGCTACCAGCTCCGTTTTCTATTTTCAAAGCTGCCAGCAGTCTTTGTGATAGCATCTTTTTGACTAATTAACTTCAAGCTGCGTAAGCTACAGAACCATTGCGTCTGGTGAGACGTATTTTGATGCGATTCCGTGAGAAATTCATTGTCGTCTTGAGCCAATGGATTCCGAATATTTGACTAGGGCGTCGCCTACGGGTGGCGTATCTCGATTGGTCTGTTCCCGCGGATCTTTCGTAAGTTTGATCCGGAAGCAGATATGACTCACCGACCCAATCAACACTCAATGATGCCTAGTAGAATTGCGTCTGCAATTTTCGGTGGATTATTGGCGATGCTGATCTTAGGGGTGGGGACCTTAGAGGCGAATGATAAGTCGCCCTCTGGTTCCAGCAGCAAGAGCTTACGGAAGCAGACAGTTAACGCGATTCCTATGCAAGCGTTGAACGCTCAGGCTCGTGAAAAAATTGGCGATATCTTAAAAAAGCCCAGTATCTATCGCCAGTTACCGGTAACCTCGATCAATGCGGATCCGGATTATTTTCGGTTCCTGATTCGCTACCCTGAAGTCGTGGTGAACATCTGGCAATTGATGGGTATTACCAACATGACGACTGAGCGGACGGGACCATTCACTGTAACGACGGACGACGGTGCCGGCACCATTAGTCAACTCGAGTTAGTCTACGGCACAGACAATCTTCATATTTTCTACGGTGAGGGTAGTTATGAAGGGCCGATTTTAAAACGAAAGTTAACGGGTAAGTGCGTCTTAGTTTTAAGGACTGAGAGCAAGTTCGACGAAGTCGGTAAGCCGGTTGCCACAAGTCAATTGGACGTCTTTCTAAAAATTGAAAATGCGACAGCCGGTCTTATTGCCAAGACCATTCAGCCGATTGTAGGTTCGACAGCCGACCACAATTTTGTGGAGTCACTGAAGTTTGTTCAGCGGCTCAACGAAACGACTTCTAAAAATGGCCCGGGCGTTCAGCGCATGGGCAAGAAGTTGAAAATTGAGCCAGCCGTTCGTGAGGGGTTCAATGATGTGATTGAATTGGTGTTTCAGCGAGCCATCAATGGCGTTGATTCCGCAGGGTCGAGTCTGCCGCCGCGAGTTGGTTCGTTCTACCAACCTTCTTATCCTGCGTCACAGGCGGGGCAATCGAGAGTGGTTCCCGTTCAAGGTTACTCCGGTGTTAAGCGAGGGTATTACTCGAATGGTTACGCAATTCCTGCTCGCGGTAACCAGCCACCTCGCTATTACAATCCGAATCCAGGCTTGAGGCCGCTTCCGGCGCCAGTGATTTATGGAAAGCCTGTGCAGGCCGGTTATCAGCAGGGTCAAGAATCGGATTCCAAAGTCCAGCCAGCAAGCGGTTGGTTCTATCGGAATTAAATCTGAGCGGATGAGCGGATTGTGGTTTCTCAGACGGCCGGCGTTGTGGTGCCGCGACTAATCCAGCCCAACTCCCTGACCCATGTTTCAACGATGTTGGCAAAGCCCGCATTTGAACGAACTTGTCGCTGCATGTCGCTGCATCTTTCGATGCACCGAGCAACTTGGTCGAGAGTTTGGTTGACATCCTCTGCAGAATCTCCGAATGCCTCCTGGGTAATGTTAACGAGGTAGGGATCGACTCGGTCTGGATCGACCTGAGCCTGAGTGATCGTCAAGATCCACTGTCGATAAAAGGTAATTGCAAAATCTGCTGCCAATATCAGTCGGTCTCGGCGTAATGAATTTTCTTTCCCGGCACTTTCGGCAAAGTCGATGATCACTTTAGCGAATTCATTTTGCCCAGGGTCTTTTGTCGCGAGTTGTTGGAATAGTCGCCGACGGAATTCAAAGCAATCGGAGTCGGATAACAAGACAGCGGTCGAAAGGCTGCCCGCTGACGCATTCGCCAGTTCGGAAAGAGGGATGTCGTCGTTTTCGATGATGGATTTAGAGTTCAGTATTTCGAGCACTTGCGATTGGGAGAGTGGATCGAAACGAACGATTTGGCTTCTCGAAACAATTGTTGAAAGTTGCCTTTGTTCGCTGGTGCCTATCAGGATCAACAGGGACATCGGGGGTGGTTCTTCGAGTGTTTTTAGGAGACTGTTGGCGCCTTCCTGATTGAGGTAGTCGGCGTCGTCGATGATGGCTATTTTTCTTCCGCCTCGGAAAGGTTTGAGACCAATCGCATGGCAAAGGCCTTCCTGACGCCGGTGTTCTTTATCACCAATAAAAGCTTCGAGCGGAATGATTGACTTTTTAGCTGGACGGGAGACGAGAATCAGATCAGGGTGGGTTGCCGCAACTACCTGTTGGCAACCTGGGCATTGGTTGCAGGGCGTAAGCGGCGAGTCGTTATTGGATTCGCAAAGCAATGACTGTGCCAGTTTGAGCGCAAAGGTGCGTTTGCCGATTCCTGGGGGACCGACGAACAAATAGGTGTTTGCCAATCGGTTTCTGTCGATTGATCGCTGGAATCGCTCGAAAGCTGGTTCGTGATTAAGAATTTCATTCCATGCCATGTTGCTAATCTCTATTCGAGTTCGCTGATCGATTACTTGGATGCCCGTCGGTCAATATACTGCGTCGCGAGTCTGCGGATGTCACTTTGGATTTCAGCGGGTGGTCGCGTCGCGTCAATTACGTCAACGGTGTCTGGCCAACGCTGTGATTCTAAAAGAAAACCACTGCGGACGCGCTCAAAATATTCATTGCCTCTGGATTCCATGCGGTCCAATGTTTTACCAAGTCGCGCCATCGCTATGTCGACAGGAACATCAAGAATGAAAGTTGCATCGGGAAGGTGGTTTTCAGTCGCAATCCGATTTGTCGTCCAGATCTCATCGGGGTCGAGGTCACCCGCATGCCCTTGATATACGACGGTTGAGAAAATGTAGCGGTCGAGCACAATGGTTTGTCCTCGCGCTAACGCTGGTTTGATAATCTGCTGGATCAATTGAGTACGGGCGGTGGTGAAGAGCATCATCTCGGCCCGCATTGAGATCGGAGTCTCGTGTTTTCCAAGCAGGATGGATCGAATTTGTTCACCTAATTCAGTGCTGCCGGGGTCACTGCACGTTACGACATCGTGCCCTTGTTCGCCAAGCCATTGAACGAACATTTCAAGTTGGGTCGATTTGCC
>JAAEMV010000803.1 GCA_024225195.1 Planctomycetaceae bacterium
GACATCAGGCAACAGATCGACTGTAAAAGGATCCTCCCGCTGCCGTAACTGCTTCACTGACTGTTGAAGCAAATCCAAACCATTCAACAGTTCTTTTTTATCGCTGTCACCCAGTTCTACGCCCAGGGGCGGCACGGGCCGTACCTTCTCGGGAATGTTATCTTGCGGACCATCTGCCGACAGCATCGTGCAGGAGCATGCAACTAATAACCACGTAAAGCATCGTTGGTAATTCATCTGGAAGATCGTCAGAGCTAGAAACAAATTCAAAGCTCGAATTGTAATCCAAGCCCCGTGACGAGAGTACAACCAACCGCTTGAGCACAACCGTTGGCCGTATTTTGACGAAAAACGATTCCGTTACGTCCCCCAACCATCACGACTGCCTGAGACGCAAACGGACAAATTGCCATCCATCAGCTTCGTCGAAACTCCAGCTTTGGAATCATTTGTTTCCATGACCACTTCAAACTCAAACAATTCAACCATGTGAACAATGACGTTGTCGATGGCTGAGAGGTGCCGCGCGCACACAGCCTGAGACTCCACTTTCAAGCCAAAAAATTGAACAACCGCCTCTCGAGCATGATGCATTTCATGTCATGTCTCAC
Source organism: Planctomycetaceae bacterium (assembly GCA_024225195.1). Taxonomy (GTDB): domain Bacteria; phylum Planctomycetota; class Planctomycetia; order Pirellulales; family Pirellulaceae; genus Mariniblastus. The sequence continues at coordinate 612 of JAAEMV010000803.1, forward strand.
TCGAGTACCAACTCGAGTTCACTATTAGCGATGTCCTCAAAATACTGCTCAAGTTCACTAATACGTCGGGGACTATTGCTCCGAAAAGTGTGCTCGAATTTTCAGACACACTAGCTAAAAAAACTGTTTGCCTGAATATCTTTGCGGATATTTTGCGATGCATTTGCCACTCTGTGCGATTCAAAAGCAGCAATTCATCCGGCCCTCGCGCGCTTGAGATGCCAGCAGACGGCATACTGTCCCGCTCAACTCGCATCTCGCCCACATCGGCCCCAATTAACACCGCCCAAATCA
>JAAEMV010000804.1 GCA_024225195.1 Planctomycetaceae bacterium
TCGTTTACTTTGCGGCGATTGGTATTGTCGCTGCGTTGGACTTGGATGGAAATGAGTTGTGGAGGCAAGATATCGGATCCTACCCGACCGGAAATGGGTTTGGATCCGGCAGTTCGCTTACCCTGGGCGAAGGCAACGTTTTCGTGCAATGTGACAATGACGACGAATCGTTTGTTGTTGCATTTGATGCGAAATCTGGAGAAGAGAAATGGCGAAAGGAACGCAGCGGCCGGACCTCGTGGGCCACGCCCATGTTTTGGAAAAATGACCAAAGAAGTGAACTCATCACCTGCGGTTCCGGCTTTGTCACTTCCTATGACCCGTCCAGCGGTGAAGAACTTTGGACCATGAAAAATATCGGCATGTCGTTTAGCGCATCACCCGCGGCCGACAAGCAACGAATTTATTTTGGCAATAGCGGGCCACGTAGTAGCGGTCCTTTGGTAGCTGTAGCCAGCGGAATGACCGGTGAACAGGAATTTGATGCCAAAGCGGAGATCGAAAATCTAGCTTGGTCTAAAA
>JAAEMV010000805.1 GCA_024225195.1 Planctomycetaceae bacterium
AATTGCGAACTTTGATAATCTACTGGGAGCCAACGGAGAAGCACAAACAACTTTTCGCGGCACACTCAACAGCATCGACGAGAGTATCAAAGAGACGTCGAAAAGTATTCGGGATACCTCAGATTTAGCAGGGAATACACTAGAGGTTTACAAAGAAATTCCAAACGAATGGAATGGGGATATTAAGGACAAAGTTATTGAGTTTATTGACAATGCAGGTCGGACTGTTAAGAGTTTGAAGGCCGAACCGAATTCACTAATAAAAAATGCCCTCACGGACGAGAAACTGGGGACAGACTTCAATGAGATCAATAAAAATATTTCCGAGATTACTCGCACCACAAAGGACATCGTGGAAAACAAGGCAATTGAGAGCATCCTCGTAAAGCTCGACCTGCTCCTCACTGACTTGCGGTTCTTTGGAGATTCACTTGCCCGAAACCCGGGGTCTATCGCCAGAGGCGCTTTGAGGCCTCGGAACGACCTCGGCCCCAAAAGCTCGCCCTCAATCATTTGGGAAGAGGACGGTTACTTTCAGGAATGAAACCAATCGCCCGGATCCAACTCGACAGCGTCCAAATCGGTAAACCGCGGGACTACTCTCAAATCAATCCTCGTTCAAATAAAATTGAACAGTGGACCACCTCGTTCAACAAAACCTCTGTCAAACACTGGGTGAGTGTGACCGCCAATGGAATTGACGGCGATGAACAAGCCGACAAAAAGAACCATGGAGGTATCGATAAAGCGGTGTTGATCTACTCGGCCGATCATTTTGATTATTGGCGAAATCAACTTGGTGTCACTACGGTCGCTCCGGGCGCGTTTGGAGAAAACCTCACTGTCTCAGGAATCGACGAATCCAAAGTATGCCTAGGCGACCAATTTTTAATCAACGATGTCTTACTTGAAGTCTCTCAACCACGCCAACCCTGTTGGAAACTCGCGAGACATTGGCGGCTTCCAGAACTGCCGAAACAAGTCATGCAGACCGGTTACTGTGGATGGTATTGCCGCGTAATTAAGAACGGTCGTTTCAAACCAGAGACACCCATCGCACGCGTGACTACCCCTCACCCTGAATGGCCGATCAGACGTGCTCACCAAGTCTTCCACCAATCTTCAGAGAACTCTGGCGAATTGAACGAACTGTTGAGCCTGGCGGTTCTATCTTCTGCCTGGAAGACGTCTGCTGAACCCGGGGGCGATATCTAAAACGAAACCGGACGGTGACTGGCAGAACGATGACATAAATAAAGAAATTTAATCAGGCAAAGCTAACGGACGGGATTTGAAATCGTTCCACGTTGCACGTTCATTCGCAGATCGTTCCCTCGATTTAACAGCATGTTTTCCTGCACCTGAGTCTTGGGCTCCATTTGAAACTCCATGACACGTTCGTCACGAATTTCACGCGGCCAAAAATTCTCGGTTACAAAACTGGCAGGGAAGGTCTCGTACCATCGGGGCTTCACCCGCTGCTGTACCTTGATGGTTTTGTAGCCGTCTTTCTCAAGTTGAACTTCCCGCGTCCCGTTATAGGTGAAGGGAACCGAAAGTGGAGTTAAGCCAATCGACTTGCGATCAATCGTGACTAAAGCACCTTCCGGTTGGCTGCGCACGATAAATCTTCGCTGAACACAGCCGGTCAGACTTGCTAAAGTCAAACCCGAGACCACCAGCAAAATCATGAAACCGTTTTCAGTGTTTTTCAAACTCATATCTGAAATTCGCAAATTAGCTCATGTGAGTTGTTGAACAGCAGGAATTAATCTTCAAGTCTCTCCAATGAAACTCTTTCGCACGTCAGCAAAAGTGGTGATCTTCACCAATAGCACCGACGCGGAGGCGGAGTCTACAAATCGAATGCCTCTTCGAACAGACCAATTCGACCAATAGCACCGTTAACATGAATACCGAATAAAACAAATGAGCGTTTTGCAACGAAAATAAGATGCGGTGACCGTCCTAAAAATGACATTTTGAGTGGCCAAATCTTAATAATCCCCGTTTTTTGAAAAGTGATTGCACGTTAGGATGGTACACTTGCAAGCATTCGACAAACGGTCCGGAAATATATGAGTGAAAGCCTTTTAAACTGGGATGACTATATCCAAGTCGCTTCGCTCAGCGACGTTGGCATGCGTCGCGCAACGAATCAGGACAACCTCTCGGTGTCGCTGGCCAGCAGCATGGAGCAGTGGCAACGCAAAGGACATGTCTTTATTGTCGCCGACGGTATGGGTGCTCATGCTGCCGGGGAACTCGCTAGTAAACTGGCGATTGACCATATCCCCCATCTTTACGCTAAATACAACGATAGTTCAGCTCCCGAAGAAATGCGCAAAGCGGTCGAGGGAGCCAACAGTGAAATTCACCGACGTGGCCAAGCCAATGAAGAATTTCACAATATGGGAACGACCTGTAGCGTCCTGACCATTCTGCCCGAGGGTGCCGTCTGTGCGCACATTGGAGACAGTCGAATCTATCGACTGACACAAAACAGAATCGAACAACTTACGTTTGACCATTCACTCGTTTGGGAAATGAAATTTGCCGGACAACTGTCGGAAGAAGAAGAGCGACTCGGCAAGATTCCCAAGAACGTCATTACCAGGTCTCTCGGCCCCTATGCCGAGTGCAATGTTGACCTTGAAGGACCATTTCCAATTCAGGTTGGTGACACGTTCCTGCTCTGCAGCGACGGACTCACTGGCGTTATTTCGGACACTGAAATTGGCTCTATCCTAGCCAACATGTCCCCCGACGAAGCTGTTAAAGTCTTGGTTGACCTGTCCAACCTACGTGGTGGCCCCGATAATATAACCGCGGTCATCGTGAAAATAGGGCATCCCAAACTCGCGACTTCTGGCAATCACTCGTCTGGGAAATCTAGCCGCAACTCATCCTCTAATAAACCACTGGTGCCCGCGACATTTTGGGGCGTATTCATTGGTTCGGTGATCGTTACGGTACTTCTATATTTCCTCGGTTTTTGGCAGATATCCCTCCTCACAGGAGTGGTTTCGTTAGCTGCAGTTGGCTACCTGGTTTCGCGACTGATTAAAAATTCTTTCCAAGGTAAACACGGCGGCACAGGCCAAGTTTTTGGCAAAGGCCCTTACGTTCGATTGGGTTGCGCCTCGAGCGGGCAGTTCGCCAAACAATTGGCGGATATGCTTCGCAAGCTTCAAGAAGGGGCTTTGCGAGAAAATTGGAAAGTGGACTGGCCTCAACTCAAATCGATGACCGGGAAAGCAGAGCAGGCGACCAGCCAAGAGGATCACTCAACCGCCATTGCAAACTATGGCCGTGCCGTTAGTTTCCTCATGGATCAACTGAGAAACCAAGAGGATGCCAGCAGTTCATCGATTGAACTCTAATCCAAAGCCTTCGTCCCGCCCGCTACCCAAGCCATTTAGGCGGAACCGAATCTGGTCCGTGGCCTTGCTCCCGCCACAGTTCCTTCTAAGCCCTGCTAATCCGCTCGTCCTGAGGCAGGGAAACTTGGTTGTATGCTGCAGAAAGAGGGTACTCTCGTGCTGTCCCTGTTACCCCCCCTGCCTAATAGGCCCGAATTCGACCGCGTCTGGTGCTACCAGTTAAAAACTCGCAAACTGATGCAGAATTCTTAGCTCAAATTCGTAAAAACGGCATTTGCCAGCAATTCAGATCGTAACTGACATTGCCTGCGATCCACCGTCCCTGTAATTTTCGAACCCCCGACAGCTTGGGGCCGAATCTTGAATCAAATTCAAAGATTTAAATTTTCGGCGGTTTTAAATTCTGGAGATCGTTTTGTTTGCTTTACGGCGAATTCGTTATCAAATGTACTTTGGTGTGACCACCTTGTTGGTCATTATCACACTGCTATCGATCGTCAGTCTTCAGGGTGCCTCTAAATACCGCAACCTAACCAAGAGTATCAATCAGCGGTCAACTGAAATTCCGCTGGCAATCGAACTCGGCATCGCAGTAAGTGACCTGCGTTCTCAACTCTGGGACGCCAATCGCAAACAACAGGAAATCCAACCATATTGGGAAGATGTCAAACCAAAACTGGGTGGGCGAGATCCGCTATGGCAGATCAATCTTGAGGCAAAAATCAAGAGGACCGAAGAAGCATTTAAGAACTATCAAAACAAACTGAACAATGGCAGAGAGTTTGACCAGGGCATCACGACAACGCAGGAAGAAAAAAACAACCTCGACAAGTTCAAACAAATGCTCGACATCGTCAAAGAAAATGTCAACAGCCACAATGACGTTTTCGAATCTTCAGATAACTTTGATGTGGTTGAAGCACAACTGTCTGAATTACAGGATTTATACATCCAATTCCCTGGCAGCATGCAACAGCGAATGGAATCTTTTTCTGAGGACGCTCGAACCGAGTACCGAGCCTGGATGACAATCAGTGGCCTAGCCGGATTAGCGGCGTTTGGGATGACTGGATTTTTGATTTTGCGGTTTCAACGGCGCATTATCCAGCCACTAGAAAAGTTGATTGAAGGCTCACGGCAAGTCACCGCTGGAAATTATGATTTCCGCATCCAACTCAAAACTAATGATGAAGTTGCTGAACTGGCTGATGCCATGAACGCAACAACCGCAAGTTTTCAGTCCATCAAATCTGATCTAAATCAAAAAGTCAGTCAGCGAACACGCGAGGTTGTGCGCAGCGAAAAAATGGCCAGCGTAGGTTTCCTTGCCGCCGGTGTCGCCCATGAGATCAATAATCCCCTCGCCTCCATCGCATGGTCTGCTGAATCACTGGAAACCAGAATTCAGGACATCCTCAACCCAACGGATGGTACCCGTCAGTCAGACATTGATTCTGAAATTGAGGACATGAAAAAATACCTTCGCCGGATTCAGGACGAAGCGTTTCGTTGTAAAGGAATCACCGCGGGGCTCCTCGATTTCTCGAGAATGGGAGACGCAAAAAAATCGGATGTAAACCTGTCGGAAATCATTCATTCGGTCGTCAACATCGTAAAACCGCTAAGCAAATACCGAAACCGAGAAATCGAAGTGGATGCCGACGTTTCCATTTCCGCCCTTGGTAACGAGCAGGAAATCAAACAGGTAGCGCTTAACTTGATCACCAACGCACTCAGTTGTGTGGAAGAGCATGGAAAAGTTCACATCCAGTTAAGGCAGGAAAATAATTCCGCCGAACTGGTCGTTACCGATAACGGATGCGGCATGACCCCAGAAGTCCAACAACACCTTTTTGAACCCTTCTTTACGCGACGCCGAGATGGGCAGGGCACCGGCCTTGGCCTTTCAATTACTTACCAAATCATTGAAGAGCATGGTGGTAAAATCACCGCTCACAGCGATGGCCCGGGCTTCGGCTCGGAATTCAGGGTCTGTTTGCCATTGGCAAAATCTGATTCTGTGAAACATAAAAATACTGCAGCCTGATTATATTGAGAAAAACTTTGGCCAATCAAAAATCCCTAAAAATATTATTCGCTGACGACGAAATCCATCTTCAGGAACTAATCGCTGCCGAGCTTCCGCGAATGGGGCATAGCGTCACCGTTTGCCCCGATGGGACAACCGCAGTTAGCGCACTCGAAAAAGATACCTTCGATTGCGTCATCGTCGACCTTGACATGCCCGGTCTCAACGGGATTGAGGTTATCCGTCGCACCAAAGAACTCTCGCCAACAACCGAAGCGATTGTGCTCACGGGAAAAGGATCTACCGATTCAGCCGTTGACGCCCTTCGACTGGGAACGTTTGAGTATCTTCAAAAACCCTGCAAACTAGTCGATCTCAAAATGCTGCTGCAACAAGTTGCGCTGAGACGCGAGTTAAACAATAAGATTTATTCGCTTCAATTGCGGCTCGACCGCGTTGAAGGCGAGCCCAAGATGATTGGCAACCATCGATCCATGCAACGAGTGCGGGCTCTCATTGAAAAAGTCGCTCCAACTGAATCGACTGTTCTCATCGTTGGTGAGACGGGCACTGGAAAAGAACTGGCAGCGCGTGCTGTCCACGATCAAAGCAATCGAAGTGACAATCCATTCGTCGCCATTAATTGCGGTGCGCTGCCTGAAAACTTGATTGAAAGTGAATTATTCGGCCATCGCAAAGGAGCCTTCACCGGTGCCGACGAACAACGAAAAGGTCTGTTCGAAGTTGCCAATGGTGGCACACTGTTTCTCGATGAAATCGGCGAACTCCCCAAAGCAACCCAGTCCACATTGCTACGAGTTCTGGAATCCGGTGAAATCCGACGGGTTGGTGACAGCGAGGCGTTTCAGGTCGATGTTCGCATTGTCTGTGCGACGCATCGAAACCTGCACAACATGGTAGCCGATGGAGATTTCAGGCAGGATCTGATGTACCGCATCAACACATTCGAGGTGCAGCTTCCCGCTTTACGCGATCGCGTTGAAGACATCCCCGAACTTGCCCACCATCTACTGGGGAGACACCGCCCCGAAGCCTCTCCTGAAAATCGTTCGCTGTTGCAGGCCTTCGATCCAAACGCTTTGAAAACCCTTCAATCTCATCATTGGCCAGGAAACATTCGGGAACTTGCCAATGTCATTGAACACGCTTCCATTCTTTGCGATGGTTTGCCAGTGAAAGCAAACGATTTGCCAAAATATTTCTCTCAGCCTTCTTCGACCTCGCTATCGGTGGCTGCGACCGGAAAATCACTGAGAGAAATTGAAATGGCAACGATCCACGCCACACTGGATTCCCTAAACGGCAACAAAACAGCTGCCGCTCAACAGCTTGGAATAAGCTTGAAGACACTTTACAACAAACTGAACAGTGAGGTCATCAATCGAGTCGCTTAGGTAAATCAGGGCGAAGGGGTTAAACCGTCAGAACTCGATCTCGCCCGACAATTTCCCATCGACCTGCAACTTTTCCATCGACAATCACACTGGCAAATTGATACACAGCCGATGTCGGGCAAGCATGCCGCGGAATCGCAATTAAATGGTCCCCAAGTTTAAACTGATCTGCATCTGGTGTCTGGATGACCAGATGTTCCTCAGAGTGCATCACTTCAGTTACTGCACTCAGCTCCGGAAATGCCAAACGCTGACCAGCTGGCTGATCTGCAGCACAGGCTTTGTGGCCAACATCGAGGGTCAGTTCATTGGCCCGGTTGCAACTAATGACACGCGTTAAAATTGCCAGTGCCGGTTGAAATTTCATCTCCGGAAAACGTGTCGCCATATCATCATCATGGTAAACAGTGGTTCCAGGACTTAATTCTAAATTGGGTTCTCCGTGATCTGCCAAAACAGGAAATGACCCCGTTCCGGCAGCGACAATGCACGGAACCGGCAAACCGCTTAACAACAATTGATCACGAAACCTGATCAGTTGATCCCACCCCGCGTTCACCGCGCCGGTGCGCTCAATCAAATCACATTGACGGTGCTGTCCGTCGTACCAATGCAATCCACCGATATTGAGCACATCCGAGCTGTAAATCATCTCGTACAACTCGATCGCCCGGGGACCGATTGGAATCCCCGTTCGATTCATTCCAGAATTCAAATCCACCAGCACTTTTATCGTAACGCCGGAATCGCCAGACTCCTGAATAACGCGAGATAGCTGAGTCACCGCTCGCGGATGATCTACGAGTGTCGAGAATTCGACATCAGGATACTTTTGCGCAAGTCGTAAAATGCGTAGAAGGTTTGGCCCAACCATCTGATAAGCGACCAGAATATCCTTCACGCCCGCATCAGCGAGCATTTCAGCTTCCGCAATCGTAGCGCATTTATGGCGAGTCACTCCCAAATCCAATGCAATTTTGACGACTTCCTGTGTCTTATGCGTCTTACAATGCGGTCGAAGACGATCGGGCCCCCCGGCAATTCGAATCATCTCAACAAGATTTTGCTTAACCAGGTCACTAAAAATCAAAAGTCCGGGTGAAAACACCGATCCGGCATTTTCGATTTTGTAAACTTCGGGCTTCCAATACATGCTATTCCTAATCTGCTGGAGATAGACAACTATTCCCAGACGGTTAATGCCCATCTCCCCTTTGTGATACAGGAGAATGAGCTAAAATCGGTACTTCCTCAATTTTCTGAGCAAACGCACCATCGGCGAATGCTACTTACGGAACTCCATTATGAACCAACGAAAGATTCTCGTCACGGCGGCTTTGCCTTATGCAAACGGCCCCATCCACCTCGGTCATTTAGTCGAGTATATCCAAACCGACATCTGGGTGCGCTTTCAAAAACTCAGGGGCCACAATTGCATATTCATGTGGGCCGATGATACACATGGCACGGCAATTATGATCCGTGCCCGCAAAGAAGGGCGGAGTGAGGAAGAGGTAATTGCCGAAGCGAACGCAGAACACCAGCGTGATTTCGCCGGTTTTCAAATCCAGTATGACAACTATGGCAGTACACATAGTGACGAAAACAAACAGCTTTGTGGTGAAGTCTGGCAATCGATTCGAGACGCCGGACTCGTAAAAGAAAAAGATGTTGATCAACTATTCGACATCGAACAAGGCACTTTTTTAGCCGATCGCTTCGTGCGTGGAACCTGTCCGGAATGCAACGCTGAAGATCAGCCCGGCGACAACTGCAGTAAGTGCGGCACCACCTATTCACCCGCCGAATTAATCAATCCGGTGAGCACACTTTCCGGAACCACTCCAGAAATCCGAACCGCCAAACATCTCTTTATCGAGCTTGAGCAGCTCCACGAATTCCTTGAAGACTGGACTCAAACCGGAGACCATCTTCAACCCGAAGTTGCAAACTATCTCAGAGGGCACTTCCTCGGTGATCCCCAAAGTGCCGAGGGAGCCAAGCCGTTACGAGACTGGGACATTTCACGACCCGCACCGTATTTCGGTTTTGAAATCCCGGACTGTCCTGGTAATTACTGGTACGTCTGGTTTGATGCTCCTATTGGCTACATTGCCTCAACCCAACAGTGGTGCGAACGCAATGGCGACACGCTCGATAACTGGTGGAAAAACGACGCTGCTGAAATCCACCATTTCATCGGAAAGGATATTACTTACTTCCACACTCTGTTCTGGCCAGGGATGCTGAAATCGGCTGGATACAGCCTGCCCACAAAAGTTCACATCCACGGATTCTTGACGGTGAATGGTGAAAAAATGTCCAAGAGTGTAGGTACCGCTTTTAAAGCAAACACTTATCTCGATCACCTTCCACCCGCCGCGCTGAGATATTACTACGCTTCAAAATTAGGTTCTCGGCTTGACGACATCGACTTGAACTTCGATGAATTTATATCCAAGGTCAATTCCGATCTCGTCGGTAAGGTCGTCAACCTTGCCTCGAGAAGTGCAAAATTTGTCAAAGACACCGGACTGTCAACCAGCTACCCTGACGACGGCGGCTTATTTGAATCAGCGGCTAGTGCGGGGGATGAAATAGCAACTGCATATGAGAATTGCGATTACAACAAAGCCATGCGCTTAATCCTTGAACTGGCCGACAAGGCAAACCCTTTTGTCGAAAACGCCGAGCCCTGGAACCTTCGAAAAGACCCCGCAAAAGCTCAGGAACTGCAGGACGTTTGCACCATCGCTCTCAATTTATTCCGCCAGTTAGTGATTTACCTCTCACCCGTCCTCCCGGATCTTGCGGAAAAAACAGGCGAACTATTAAATGATCCTCTCCTCCGCTGGGACCAATCTCAAACACCGTTGACTGGCAGTTCAGTCGCTAAATTTAAACACATGATGAAACGAATCGAAGAGAAAGACGTAAGAGCAATGGAAGAAGCTAGTAAAATCGAAGCTGAACAAGAGTCCGCACTGACCGAAAATAATTCGGAGCAATTTGTGGATAGCGAACAGCCGATGATCGACGAACCAATGACTGATGAATGTACGATTGAAGATTTCATGAAGGTCGATCTTCGCGTTGCCAGAATCGTCAATGCTGAGCATGTTGAAGGGGCGCGAAAACTTTTGAAACTGACCCTGAGCCTCGGTGGCGATCACCGCAAACAGGTTTTTGCCGGAATCAAAGCGGCCTACGAACCAGACCAACTGGTTGGCCGCTTGGTCGTGATGGTTGCCAACCTGAAACCGCGTCAAATGAAGTTTGGACTAAGTGAGGGAATGGTTTGCGCCTCAGGTCCCGGTGGAGAAGAGGTCTTCCTCCTAACTCCTGACGAAGGCTCCAAACCGGGACAACGAGTCCACTAATTTGAAACTGTATCTGAATCGAATCCGATTAGATGCGTGTAAATCCGTCCGCGAAACCAGCGATTGGTGTTGATGAATTTACGGCAGAAAATAGCCGACCGTTTAATTCTCCAAGCGTCGACCCACCCGGTCGATGCGGGAGATTTAACCCGTCGGGTGATTCAGACACCCTCGGGAAATGTTGACATCTGGGCTGCATTTCCCGAAAACGATCCGAATATCTCAACCAACACGTTGCTTCTCAAATTCCCCGGCACCGGAGGGCGAGCCGAACGCAGCAGTTCCCATCCGTCGGAATTTTGGGGAAATTTAAAATGTGTTTCCTGGACCATCAACCATCGCGGCTACGGCCAAAGTGAAGGGCCTCCTTCCCTTCAGAATTTCATAGAAACCTGTGATGCAGTTTGGTCTTCAGCGACACGACTATTTCCGGATCACCGAATTGTGCTTTACGGCAATAGCCTTGGTTGCCTCTCCGCACTCTACCTTTCGTCGCGCCGACGTGCCTTTGGAATTTACATGCGAAATCCACCACCACTCGTCGAACTGATTTCGCAGCGTTTGAGATATAATTGGTGGAACTTCGGAATAGCTCGACTGATTGCTAACCAAATTCCCGATTGTCTCAATCCAAGAGAAAATGCTCAACAAAGCTACTGTCCAGCCTTGCTCGTCCAATCCGAGCGCGACAGCTTGGTCCCCCCTCGATTTCAAGATTTAATTGCCAACTCCTATGCCGGCGAATTGAAAAAAACAGTGTTAATTGGGGCAGATCATGGCTCCCCTGTACCCGAACACCAATTCGAAGAATATATTGAATCCGTCGAGTGGCTTGGGAATCAGATTTCAGCCTATCAGCCGAGTCCCCCAAACTTCTAACGGAATCTGACACCCAGAGTCCCGCGAGCTCTTGATAAATTTGAGTCATCTACATTTCTGCGAATCTATCGTTAATTGAATCGAGATAAACATGTCCATGAAGTTTCTGACCGTGCAACTTTTCTTGTTATCAATGATTTTCGCGACGTCAGTCACCGCACTTGCCAGCTCCAATGAAACTTCCGAGGAAACCCGACATTCTTTTATCGGGTTTGGGAAAGCCACAGGGATCGTGATTGTCAATGAAGCAGGAACCGTAGAATGGAAAATGCAGCTTCCAGCAAGTGACGGCTGGTTGCTCGATTCTGGCAACATCATCGCCGCTATTTACCCCTGTCAAAAATTCCCCAAAGGGGGCGTCGCCGAGATTAATCGACAAACCAAGAAAATAATCTGGGAATACCAAGGACAACAAAAAGAAATCAGCACGGTCCAACCGCTCGGAGACGACCAGTATCTCGTGGCTGAACTTGGAGCCGAACCGCGAGCCATCGTAATTAACCAAGCAGGAGAATTACTTAGCTCAACCCCGCTCGATTGCCAAAAAGCCAATGCCCACATGCAAACACGCATGTTGCGTATGCTGCCTAACGGAAACTACATTGCCCCGCACTTGCTAGATTTTGCAGTCAAAGAGTACGAACCGCTTACCGGAAAGGTCGTGCGTGAGTTCAAGACCGATGACCGCGGGAGAAACAAACGTGACTGGCCATTTACTGCCATTCGCCTCAAAAATGGCAACACGGTGATTGGCTGCACCAACGGCAACCGAGTCATTGAGGTGAACTCAGACGGAAAAATTGTGTGGAGTGTCGACAATGCTGATATCGGCGAAAAGCTAATTTCAGATGCCTGTGGTGTTCAACGATTACCCAACGGAAACACCGTGATCACAAGTTACTACGCCAAGGGGGATCAGGTTAAATTAACCGAAGTCACACCCAACAAAAAAGTAGTGTGGCGGTTCAACGCACTACCTTCAAGCTTCCACCACTTTCAGATCTTGACCACCAACGGCAAACCTCTGGCCAATGCATTGAGGTAAAGAAAACCGCTGCCTGGGTTTTCGATCTAAACGGCGGCGAGATCTTTCAACTTGTCAATTACAGACAAATCAAACAAGCAAAAGCTGAATTCCCGAGATGAGAGGATTTCGCTCGCCCGCATCCTCTCTCGGCTAATGGCGACGCGTTCTTCAAGCAAATCCATTCCCGGCGATGCATGAACCATCAGTTGCCGGTTCAACTTTTCAATGGCAACATGGCGTTCCCGCGACCTTGGCGAAGCCAATTCACCAAAGGCCCATGTTTGCTTTTGAGTAATTAAATTCGCAATCGACTCCGATGGCTCGTGAATAAATCGCTCGGGATGGAATCTGACCTCACGAAGCTCCCGATCCAACTCCGTTAATTCAGCCCGATCGACTAAATCAAACGAATTAGGGAGCTTTAAGGTGGCAGTTACCGTCTGAAAGTCTGGCAATTTGACTTCAAAAAATCGCTGAGCCAGCAAATTAGTCAGTTGGTCATATTTAGCTCCGCCAATTCCGTGAAGAAAAAGATCACTTAAAATCAGACGGGAGAAGAGCGTTGTCGTCAATGCTCTTGGCCTAATCAAAATCCCTTCTTCTTTCAATTTGCTTATTAACTCATCGACCTTTGCTAACGAACAAGTGAATTCCCAACCTAACAAATTGGACAGCAGAACCTGGCCATCTCGCAATCGCACGTACAATGGCTGACGCCGACATTCGGATTCACTCCACATCCAGAAGGGAACCTCAACCCAGCCATCGCTCGTTGCTAACTTAGGGACTGGGTGAGAGTCACTTCGAATCCTATGAACATGTCGGTATTCTTCGAGGACTGAATTATAAACCAGCCTAAATTCATCAGCCGCCAAAAGAATCGACTTTAAGAAGCAGGCAAAAGCAACGGTCCCTGCTAATTGACTAATCGGCAATTCGAACGTCCGCAAGCCGAATTCACTTTCTAAACGATGACGCCCCGCGGCAACCAAATGCCCTAGACCTACCGATCGATTATCGAGTCGGGATGCCGCCACATCGACGTGCTTCCACAAGTGATCGACGACGCAAGGCGATCCTCCTCTGCGAAAACCTTGACTCAAACGTCTACCAAAGCTTTCAAACAGCTTCCAATTGACTACTGGGCGGGATTCGTAAGGAACCTCGGCCGCAGTGGAATCCATCGCAACGCGTTCAAGCCGAGTCTCTTTCCAATCATTCAAGTTTTCTGGAATGTTGGGAAAGCTTACGACGGGGTTGGGGCAAATATCATTGTCGACCACAAGGTTCACCGCGAACGCATTCTGCTTTGCACCTAGTTCAGATAGAACAAAGTTTTTGTACCAAACACCTGGATGGAACAGATCGGGTTGATGCCCCGACATGATAATGTTTTGGCTTTCTACTGATGGCAGGTCGTCGAGGTAAGCCCCGCTGTACGCGATCGCTTTTTCCGCTAATTCGGCCCGCCCCAGCGTTTGAAGTTCCTTCAATGGCCGATCAAATCGAGATGAACAACTACCCGCAATCCGCTGGAGGTTGACTCTCCACGATTCTCCTACACTTGAAAGGGGAGGAATCTGCAAGGTCTCGCCGCTCGACGAAGGGGCCCTTAATTTTTGGTAAACAACCCTTTCGAGATCTCTCGGTTCTTCAGATCTTTTACCCGGAATCAACGGATTCACTCCAATCCCCTTATCCAACCCGCATGCTCCTGAGTCGTTCACAATCGAGAGGCAAAGATGCGAATGCCCGATTCATGACGTCGTAGTAGTAACTTAAACGCGTGGCAGGATCATCGAGAGAATCACCGAACGAACGATTTTCATCGAGGTAGATTCTCGGGACCGCGACCTCGACGACCGACAACTCATGGCAGGCTGCTTGAACCCATAGTTCCAAGGGCATTGCATAACCACTCTCCGAAAGTCGAATTTCCCGAAGCGCCTCAACACGATACGCCTTGAAACCGCAAAACGCATCGGTAATTTCAAACCCCATCCTCTGGTTTAAAATTTTAGATACCTGATGATTGATCAGTCTTCGTTGTTCCGGTGGTGGAGAATCCTCATCGAAGGAACGGAGATAACGACTTCCTGAAACAATATCTGCGCCCGTCTCAACACACGTTTCGACGAATTTGAGAATTCGTTGCGGTTCATGCTGGCCATCACAGTCAATCGTCACCAGAATGTCGTATTCGTGATCGGCAGCATATCGAAACGCGGTCTGCAACGCTGCACCATAGCCTTGATTTTCTGAGTGGGTCAGCACCACAACGTCATCCCGTGCGGATAAAATCTTGGCAGTTCCGTCGGAGGACCCATCATCGATAACCAATATCTGGTCGCAGTATCGGGAAACCTCATCCAAAACACTTTCGACGGTCGACGCTTCGTTATAGACAGGCAGGGCCGTCAGGAACTTACAATGCCGCAAAGTTCGCTCGTTATCCGTAAGTTCCATTTCCGTCCGTTTCCTCAAGATTTTCTTTTTCGGGAATCGTATTCTAGGCGTACCGCAAAAACGGTCAACGCAATTCGCAATTCCAACTCGAATCCGTGGATTTTTACTAGTTTATTTTCCGATTAGCTCGATCACGATAGCTAGACAGTACTTAATGTCCGTACAAATCCGACTCGACGGCAAGCAGGGAAGACAACACAGCAAATACTTACATCAAACTCAGCGGATCTCGCTCAGCAGTACTGGCCCAAATTTCCAACGACTCGAATGCCGCTCCTAGTAATTCTGCCAAAATTTCAACGGCAAAACGCTCGCTTGCAAAGTGCCCCAATAAAACCAGCGACACCCCTCTTGCCTGCGCTTCGAGGCATGTGTGGAAGGTAGCTTCCCCGGTCACCAGCGTATCGCAACCTCGAGCTTTGGCTTTCCCAAGAAAAGAACCACCGCTGCCACAGGCAATCGCTACTCGCTCAACAGAACCGTCGTTTGCGTCGACCACCCGAACCGTTTCGATCGACAACTCCGATTTAACGCTGTTTACAAACTGAGCGAGCGTTTGCGGTTCAGGCAATCGGCCTAAACGACCAGCCCCAATTTCCAAGGCTCCATTTTCTTGTGGAATTAGCGACTCTAATTCTCCCACACCAAGCCGTTTCCCAAGACTCTGATTGATCCCGTCCTCCGCTGAATCAAAAGCGGTGTGCGGGCTGTAAACGGAGATCCCGGCACGTGCAAGTTGCCAGACAAGGCCCTCAGCGATCGTATCGGTCGTCAAACGCTTCATTGGCCGAAACGGCATCGGGTGGTGGGTCACGATCAAATCAGCCCGCCGCTGAACAGCCTCCTCAACAGTTTCAGGCGTCACCGTTAAGCAAGTCATAACGCGCTCGACCGGCAACGCTCGATCGCCAACGAGAAGCCCGACATTATCCCAGTCCTCGGCTAACTGCGTGGGAGCAAATTTTTCCATGAACTGACAAATATGATTAATCGAAGCCACTTGAAATCTTTCGCTCTTGAGCTGTGTCTTTAAATTCGCCAAACAGTAGAATAGCAGGCATCCGATTGCGTGAAAACAAACCCAGACGCTGTTTCAACCTTTTGAGTACCATCCTTAGATCATCAATCCTTTATGTTACAGTTAAAAAAATCAATTCGCCTGGAAAGCCTTCGTCTACCCTTCAAAAAGGCGCTGCTCGCTGCCGCTAATTTGGGAGCCGATGGGGTCGAAATCAACGGCCGTACAGAGATCCGTTCGGCAGACATGTCGCGAACCGCAATTCGCCATTTAAAAAAATTACTAGCCGATTTAAATCTACAAGTTTCTGCAATCCATTTCCCGACTCGCCGTGGTTTCGGAATTTCTGACGACCTCGATCGGCGTATTGACGCGACAAAATCGGCAATGACCCTCGCATATGAATTAGGCTGTAATCTGGTGGTGAATCGGATTGGCCGCATCCCGGAAGACGCCGAACACCCGGAATTTGATGTCCTGGTCCAAGCCCTTTCAGACATTGGCAATTACAGTCAAAAATCAGGAGCTTGGTTAGCTGCCCGAACGGGATCAGAGCCCGGTTCCACCATGAAAAACCTGATTGAAGCCTTACCAATTCATTCGCTGGTCGTAGATTTTGATCCCGGTGATTTTATCATCAACGGCTTTTCCGCCACAGAAGCAATGCAGTTACTGGGGTCCCACGTCCGAAGCTTTCGCGCTCGCGACGCCGTGCAAGACCTCTCTTTGGGAAGATGCATCGAGGTTGGACTGGGGCAGGGGAGTGTCGACTGGCCAACTCTGTTGGGAACCCTTGAAGAACACAACTATTCTGGATACTTGACGGTCGAAAAAGATGGCGGCGAAAACTCGATCGAAGCAGTGGGACAGGCGATGGACTACTTGACCCAACTATTCCGCTAGACGGATCAAAGGACGCTGAATTAGACGAATCGGGATTGGATTGTTTGCAGCCTGCAGCAAGAACCAAGAATAAGTCCTCACTAGGCCAAAACCGTTTTATTTGGCTCGCCTCGCAACTCCTGAACATATCGCGGAACCGCATAGCCCGGCAAACAGGAACGCAGTTCAGTGACCAACTGAAGACCTTGTTTGACATCAACCTCAAAATGCGCCGCCCCGCTCACGGGATCGAGTTGATGCAAGTAGTAAGGAAGCACGCGACAACGCAGTAGCCGCTGGCTTAGATTTTTTAGCGACTCTAAAGAATCATTGACGCCCCGCAACAACACCGCTTGGTTCAGTAACATTGCTCCAGAATTAGCGATCTTTGAAAGCGCTTGCTCCACTGATGAATCGAGTTCGTTAGCATGATTTGCGTGAATCACGACAATCATCTGACAACGCGCATTAGCAAGAATCTCAAGAAAGGCATCGGTCACTCGCTGAGGAATCATAATGGGCAAACGCGTATGGAAACGAATCCGCTTGATATGCGCCATCTCGTCAATTCTCGCAATTAAACGGCTCAACGAATGATCGACAATCGTCAGCGGATCACCGCCAGATAAAATCACCTCGTCGATGGAGTCATCAGCGGCAATTTTGGTGAGCGTTGGCTCCCATTGAGCCATTGATTTGGGCGATTGCTCATACGGAAAATGCCGGCGAAAACAATAGCGGCAGTGAATTGCACATGCTCCCGTCGTCACCAGTAGCACTCGGCCTTGGTACTTCTGAAGCATTCCCGAAGACTTTGTTGCATCCGATTCACCGAGCGGATCTGTCGAAAAATGGCTGGGAGATTCCATCTCACTGCCGCTTGGCCATATTTGGCGGAGCAACGGATCTTGCGAATCACCGGGCGTAATCCGAGTTAAATACGGCAGGGGGGCAAAAACTGGAAATTCAGCCTCTGCGGCGTGCTGCAGCCCCCCCTCATCTGCTAAACCGAGCACATCTCGCAACCCTCGAAGGTCTCGAATCGCCCATTTCATCTGATCTTGCCAAGTGCCGGAACCGGCGCGGACAAGATCGGTTTTATTCGCTAAAATTGTCATGCGTAAAGGATAACTGTTTCGCCTGCCTGTTCCAGTAGTCAGTGCCAAACACTACCGATGTCAAACCGATTTTTCGCCGAATAACTCAGGATTCAGCCGTGGCTTACAAAACAAGTGATTTTCGAAAAGGTCTTCGTGTTCAGATTAACGGCGAGCCGTACATCATGACGAGCATGGAATTTAAGAAACCCGGAAAAGGGAGTGCTCTCTATATCTGCAAACTTAAAAACTTGCTTCGTGGCACCACGCTTGACCGAACGTACAAAGGAGGCGACTCCCTCGAAGAAGCCGACATTGTCGAGACGGATGTTCAATACCTCTACAAGCAGGGAACCTCGTACGTCTTCATGGACAAAGTGAATTTCGAACAGTACGAGTTATCTGCCGAGCAAATTGGCGAGGACTGGCGCTATTTAAAAGACAACATGGATTGCCAGATGACTTTCTTCAGCGGCAACCCAATCATCATGACTCCGCCTAATCATGTTGAATTGTGTGTTGAGTATTGTGAACCCGGCGCTAAGGGAGACACATCGACAAACGTCCGCAAACCGGTCAAAGTCGAAACAGGCGGAGAATTTCAAACTCCAATCTTCGTGAACGAAGGCGACATTATTAAAATTGACACGCGAACCGGCGAATATGTCGAACGTGTCAAGCACTAGACAACCCTCAGATTTCCTGGGCTGACTCACCCCCTCAGAACTTACCGACCAATAGTTTGCGCCACTCCCCCTCAAAAGGATGTGTGCGCGTCCTCTTGATTGGGCGAGGGGTAATTTTTCAAACCCAGCTTCAGAAAGCTGACTGCCGGACCTCTATACGGTACCCTAGGGTTGAACCGATCCACCAAGACTGCGACCGGAATCCAACGGCAGCTCAACGCGCGGTTCAACTTGCGACACTAAACCTGAAACAACAACTCCTCTTTTCTTGCAGGCAGGTCTATGAAGGTTCAATTTTGGGGAGCAGCTCAAACGGTAACGGGATCAATGCACTTGATCCATCACGACGGTAAAAAAATCCTCCTGGATTGCGGACTCTACCAGGGTCGGCGGAAAATTGCTTTCGACAAAAACCGCCAGTTGCCTTTTGATGCGAAAGAAATTGACATAGTTATTCTTTCACATGCCCACATCGACCACAGTGGCAATCTTCCTTCTTTAGTCAAATCTGGCTTCACTGGACCAATCTATACGACGTCCGCAAGTCGAGATCTTGCCGCGATTATGCTGCTCGACAGCGCCAAGATTCAAACCAACGACGTTAAATACGTCAACAAAAAACGAAAAAAGAAGAATCAGCCTCCGTTCCACCCACTCTACGAAACACTGGATGCAGTCCAGACGCTCCGACAATTTCGAACGATTGAATATGATCAATCGTTTTTCCCGCTGCCGGGTGTTGAAGTTCGTTTCCATGTCGCCGGCCACATGCTGGGAGCCGCCATTGTCGAACTCAATCTCGACGCCGAGCATCCCGACACAAAATCGACTCGGCTGGTATTCAGCGGTGACATTGGTCGCCCCAACATGCCAATCCTCAAGTGCCCCGTCTCTGTGCCAGGAGTCGATTACTTGATCATGGAATCCACTTACGGTAACCGAGTTCACCCCGCAGGCGGAGATGCAAAAAAGACTTTACTGGAAGCTGCTCATTCGGTTTACAAATCGAAAGGCAAGCTGATCATTCCGGCGTTCTCGGTAGGGCGGACGCAAGAAATTGTCTACCGTCTCAACCTACTCGCCGAAGCCGGAGAGTTGCCGCCAATAAAAGTACACGTCGACAGCCCGCTTGCCGTGAACACAACCGATATCTTTCGAGAACATGTTGAGTGCTTTGACGACGAAATGATCAACGCCATCCTTTCAGAGGAAGACGAAGACCCACTAAACTTTGGAAACTTGCACTACATTCGAAGTGTAAAAGAATCAAAAGCGCTTAATGAGTCCAAAGATCCCTGCATCATCATTAGCGCTTCAGGAATGTGCGAAGCTGGCCGCATTTTGCACCACTTAAAAAACAACATCGAAAAAAGTAATACCTTGATTTTATTTGCCGGCTATCAAGCGCCGCATACCCTCGGCAGAATCCTGCTTGACCGTTCGCTCGACAAGGTCAAAATTTATGGCCAGGAATACAAAGTAAAAGCCCAGGTCTGCAAACTACAGGGCAGTAGTGGACACGCTGATCAACAGGAACTTCTCAAATGGGCTGAGCAAACCGGGCGTGACGGCAATCTGAAAAAGATTGCTCTGGTTCACTGTGAACTCGACAGCGCGACCGAGTTCAAAGCAAAGCTTGAAGAGAAAAATCTTGGTCCAGTAATTATCCCAGCTCCGGGCGAAGAAATGTTAATGCAATAAAACAGGCGTTCGTTGCATCCTAACAACAAGCGAGTGCAGACAAATTTCATTTGCCCCTCAAATTTCACCTTTTTTGCTTGGTTAAAACTATGAGATCCTCCACTTTGATCGCTGCCATCACGATTGCGATGACGGCCTTAACACTGAGCAACGGCCAAGGCGTGGCGGCACAGGACCAACCCAACATTGTAATGATCATCTCCGACGATCAGGCATGGACAGACTACTCATTTATGGGCCATGAGTCGATCAAAACCCCTAATCTAGATCAGCTCGCCAGACAAAGCGTCGTGTTTCGCCGGGGTTATGTCCCGACAGCACTCTGCAGGCCTTCTCTCATGACGATGATTACGGGGCACTATGCTCACCAGCATGGCATTACAGGAAACGATCCATCTCCCAAATATGCTCCCCCCAATACCGAACTCAACAAAACTCAGCGGGCTGAACTGATTGCCAACGTCGATAAAAACGCCACGCTTCCCCGCGAACTTACCAAGGCCGGCTACCTTTGTCATCAATCTGGAAAGTGGTGGGAAGGCAGTTTCAAACGAGGCGGATTTACTCACGGAATGACTCGGGGATTCCCCGAAAAAGGTGGAAGACACGGCGATGATGGTTTGAAAATCGGGCGAGAGGGATTGTCTGCCGTCACCGATTTCATCGATATGTCGATTGAAGAAAAGAAACCATTTTTCGTATGGTACGCTCCATTCTTGCCACATACACCACACAACCCACCCAAACGGTTACTCAAAAAATATACAGTCGACGGCAGGCCAGTCACCATTGCCAAATATTATGCCATGTGCGACTGGTTCGACGAAACTTGCGGGCAACTCATCGACCATCTCGACAAAGCCAATGTCCGGGACAACACCCTGATTGTTTACGCGTGTGACAACGGATGGATTCAAAGTCCAGACTCCCGACGCTATGCTCCACGATCGAAACAAACCCCCTACGAAGGCGGCATCCGCACGCCAATTATGTTTTCATGGCCAACCAAAATGAAGCCTGCTAATCGAAAAGAACTATGCAGCACGATCGATTTGGCACCTACCATCCTGGCGGCCGCTCGACTCCCACAAGACGCCACACTGCCGGGCCTAAATTTACTTCCCAATTTGACGTCTGGCTCGCCCATCAAAAGAAAGACCATTTTTGGAGAGTCCTTTGCCCATGACATTGCCGACATCAACAACCCAGAAGCATCCCTATTATTCAGATGGTGCATCACCGACAAATGGAAACTGCTATTAACGTACGATGGTGAAGTCAATCGTTACCAATCGACACACCCTCGAACTGAAAAACGACCGCAACTGTTCGATCTGGACGCAGACCCAGCCGAGCTAAAAAATGTCGCTGCAGACCACCCCGAACTCGTTGCTTCGATGGCGGCAGCAATCGAGAACTGGTACCCCGTCAAGGAACGAAAAGCGATCACCAAATTCTAGGCAGCGACTGCTGAGAATGAACGCTGACGATAAGCATTCTTGCGATTGAAATCCTTACAATCAGAGACAGGTTATTCAGGGATAATTTAAAGCAAACAAAACGGCACCAATGCGTGGCGGTTTTCACCAAGCACCATAGAAACACCCTAAGCACTCATTGAGCCCTTAGGGTGTTTATTGGTTTTGTCTGATCAGTCAATCTACTCCATTGGCGGACGAGCTTGTCGGATGACGGCTCCCTGATTCTCGCTCATCATGAGGATTGAGAACTTAACGATACCATCCAGACTGGTGTTACTCTGAGAGACGTAATCGAATCGCCCACGCAGATCAGTGTACCCATCTTTGTGAAAGACAACCTGTCCATTTGCCGACTTGGCGTAAACCTTGACGTACGTCTTTGCGAGCGGCTTTCCGGTGGATGCCTCACTGACTTTCAGTTGACCGAATTTTTCAACCAGCTGAATATCCAGAGAATGAGCAAAGTAAGGGATTGAGCGGGTCTGATCACCGCCCACTAACTCAACGAGTACATTTTTATTCTGCATCCCAACCGGCAGTTCGAATTCATGAATTCCCCTACCGGCCACCTGAGATTTTGCGTCATCCACTTTATTATCCAGAGCAACTTGCTGGGAGAAATTTGGTCTAATCAGCGAAAACCCATCCAGGTTGTCTTGCGCAAACGGACTTCGACTAAATAGCAACTCAACGTCCATTTCATACAAATTCACGGTCAACTCGTCGAGATTTAAAAAGTTGATCTTAGCAACACCACTTTCAACCTTGAAATCAAAACTTGGGGCTCGTGCGGCCAACTCAGTTTGCACTTCGGCATTGTCCTTAGGATCGACCGTTGTTGCAGACGCACCATTTATTTCATCAACTTGCGCCAGAATTTGCTTAAAGCGATTAGCCCATCTTGGAACGGGATGGTCCGCCCAAACAGCAGCCTTTTCAGCGGCTGATTTTGGATCAGCACGATACATATCAAGGTAAGCATCGCAGTAATCATACTGCAGCTTTGAATCTAAGTTTTCTTTTGAAACTTTCCCAAAATGCGACATTGCGGTTTCAATGCGATCCTGCAGCAAAAGATAGTAAGTCAAAGCCAACTGGTCATCGTCTGTTAAGTTACGACGATTCGACAGAACCCCAAGCAAGCGATTGTATTGACTCGCAAATTCAGGATTTAGAATTTTTCGATTCGCCCCCAACTGATGTGCTCGTGCATTGACTAGCGGAGAATACTCTTTATGGGAGTACCAGTTGCGCTCGACCGGATCAATCGACAATAGATCCGATTGGAAAGAGACCCCGCACTGACCAATCAACTTATTCGAATGCGATAAAAACTCTTTGATTGCGACTGGATCATCGTGCTTAACAGAATAAGCCCACAGAACATTGTCGTAAGCACACCGTGCACGAAGGGTCTCAATCGTCCTTGCAAAAAATGCTTTATCCTTCATCCGAAACGCGATGGCATCCAACTTCAGCCTTAAAACATTCTCGCGATTTAAATAGTCAATAACATCGTCATTGGTCCCATTCTGTGACACAAATTCCCAGGAAGTTCTATCAACCTCCGCAGGACGATCGACCACCTTGAACGCAACCGGATCTGCGACTGCAATAACTCTTTCTTTCGCAGAGACATGTGCAGGATAGTGCTCAAAATCGCCTGCCTCTGGAAAGTAAAACGCATATTCAAACGTCGCAGTACTAAACGCCTCTAAGCTCATCAGCACGGTTCTAGTTTCTCTTGAACCACTCGATGTCATTGAACCGCTGGGGATCTGCATAAGCAATTCAACATTCATTGGCGTTGAGGTTGGATTCGTCAATACGACTTGAGACCCGTACAGTGTATGCGCCAGAAAATCACCATTGATGAACTTGTCGAAACGTACACCATTCTCATATCGATACCGGTCATTCTTTTGAAAGAAATTCTCGCTCACAAGAACCGTTGAGTTTCCTCGCTCAAAAATCGCATCCTTTACTTGTTGATGCAAAACGATGGTTGGACCAGCGGCTTTGTAAGTCATCGTATTATCAACAAATTCAAAATCCTGCTCGGGCTCTTCAAATGGCAAATCGAGGACAGCCATCGCTAACATCATCTCTGTGAAATTGCGAGTTGACTCGGCAAAATAGGGTGAGAGGAAAGCCCCTTCTCGATGACTCGCATAATCACGCCAAAATCGATTACTAGTTACCAACTCCGAATTTTGAGATTCAGGAAGTAACCGATAGTAGTTGTTCTCCATCCATTCCATCGTCGGCGCAACTCGCGTGTATAGCCTGGACATCTTATCTCTGGCGATCCCGAGCGCTTCAGATTGCTTGAACCACAACTTATCCATTGTTTGCTCTTCAATTTGACGTTTTCCCTCACGCTTGTCTTTCGCCTTTTTCCTTGACTGTTTTTCAATTTCGGTAACTTGTTGTCCCAGCATAAAATTTTGTGATTCCTTTTTCGCCCCATAGCTTAACACCATCCCAGCTTCGTCGTCTGCATCCTCAGGTGCTGTTCTTCCAAGAAATCTACGGCTAGGTAATTCACGGCCACGGGAGCCAAATCCCTTACCGGCGTTCAAGCCGCCGCCAAAGCCACCGCCGCCCATTCCGCCACCACCACCTCCAGCTCCATTTTTACTTGCGAAAGCCATCTCTCCATCGACCTTCAAAGCCAATGCTGACTCATCCATACCACGACTGCGGATTGAGCTATCAAACAAACGGTCCAGTTCCGATCGAGGCGTTGGGTTTAAGAAATAGGTTTCGTCAATATTTCGAGCGATTTCATCTTGCCGTTGCTCTAGTCGCT
>JAAEMV010000806.1 GCA_024225195.1 Planctomycetaceae bacterium
GTCACTCGTTTTCGACAGGAGCGTCGAACTGCAAAACTGGACGTCCTCGACTTCGTCCCCTCCACTCGCACAGAGTCCTTTACTGTTACGAAATACCGCTGGGTTGCCAAAACTAGAAAAGTCAACCGAAGCAGTGTAAAAACTGAGACGCGTAATAAAACGATTCCGTTTATTAAATACGAAACAGTTCAAACTCAAAAAGAAATAAAACAGGAGTACAGAAACCCCGTCGCGCTCGAACGGCAAACATCTGAGACCTATACCGTTAAACAACCTTACACCGTTACGGAGTCAGTGGTTGTTACGGTGCCCGTTGAAAAAACCAGGATGGTGGAAGAACAATTCACCGTCCGAATCCCCAACGTCACGGAAGAAACGTACACAGTAGAAATTCCACAAATGGATTACCAGGAAATTCGCCAAACGAAATATGTTGACGTCCCGAAACTACGACAAGAAAAATACACTGAACTGATACCACAACTTAGAACTCGGACTGAATACCGAACAGTTGAACGAAAGGTTCCTGTTTTCACTACGAAAAAAATTGTTGAAATGGTACCGAGAATAAAAACAAGAACAACGTTCCGCACGGAAACCAAAACCGTCACTGATCAAGTCATCAAAACCTTCATGGTAATGGCACCGGAGGTTCGAACACGATCAGTCTATAAAACGAAATATCGCGATGTCCCACAATCGAGGACTGAGTTTTATTGGACTACTGAACCAGAGACTCGGAAAAAGGTGACTTGGGTTCGCAAATCCAAACAAATCCCCAGAGACCGCGTTGAGACTTACTGGGTCGATGTTCCCTATCAGGTCACGTGCGTTGTCCCTCGGCAGGTTTGCAAAATGGTTCCCCTCGAAGTCGTTCAGGATTGCCAACCCGAAAACCAGTAGCGGGAAACTTTCAAAGTTCATCAGCAGTACCCAAAAAACTGACTGCTTGGGAACTCCAGTTTTCATATCCTGAGGGGTTGCCTGACCAACCGACTCAGTTCAAGGCTGGGCAATCTTCGCTTGGATCAAATCGATCGAAAAGACGCACCAGTCCAAACAGGAGTAATGCCTCGACGGTTCCCATCATAAGCAAAAGTCCAGCGCAAAACAGGGCGACCGCCCAACCCGCCGATAAACCAAAACTGCCCACAATAAGCACTGAGAGTGTCGCCCAAAACAACAATGCACTCACCGCGACTGCGAATACAACTCCTTTACCCGTGAATGTCAACACGGTACGAATAAAGACGTCTAAACCCTCCTGATTCCTCCGATACGGCGACAACAAGAAAATCAGATTCTCTCCAGTAAAAATAAGGAGATTAAATCCGACCAGAATCACGCCAGCTAAAACTGCCTGAGACCAAATTATCGAACTAAACACCGTCGCGACAAATAACACTCCCGCCTGAAATCCCGTGGCCAAAATAACAGGTGTGGCTAACTGCCCAATTGCCAGCCAGATTGTTGCCACGGGCAGAGATTTGAGAACATCGAATCGATCTATGTCCCGACGGAAATCCAACACGAGTGCCGAGGGGAGCAGTAGGAATGAGTAAAATAACAATCCGCCAACAACGCTGACCAGAGTCACCTCTGGATTCGAGTCTAAAAACAAGGGGCACCAGCACAAAACAGCTGGAATCCCAAGACTAATCGACAACGTCATTCGGTAATGATAGGCGCCTACTAATTGCCGCCACGCGACGGCACCCATCCCGTTCATACGCCATGGGACTCGTATTCCAGCGCTGCTCGCTGCCGAATGAGAAAGAGAACCGGTTGATTCCAGTGAACCTTTGCGTACCGCCAAACTCTCTTGCTGTCTCTTGCGCAACTGAGACCATTGGTCGAGTCGATAAACCAAAGCACCACTCGCAACTGTAATTAGGGTGATCTTTAAGAAGTTTCCAAGTCCAGCGACTGAAAATGCCTGCGTAAATATCGCTTCACTAAAACTCGCCATTACGCTTAACACACCGACACCGATTTTAGAACTTACTATCGCATTCAGTTCCACTAAAACGGATTTGAATAACAAAATGGACATCGGCAAATCCTGCGTCGCACCCGAATTCATCACCATCAAAGTCCGATACCAAAGAATCGCAATTGGCCCCAGTAACATCACAAATACCGAACCGCGGCATAACCAACGCAACCTTGGACTAATCCCAGTAAAAACAAGCTCAAAACAAACTCGAAAAAATTCAATAAA
Organism: Planctomycetaceae bacterium; assembly: GCA_024225195.1. Classification (GTDB taxonomy): domain Bacteria; phylum Planctomycetota; class Planctomycetia; order Pirellulales; family Pirellulaceae; genus Mariniblastus. Next base: position 2,222 of record JAAEMV010000806.1, read on the forward strand.
AACCAATCCAAGGAACAGACTTATGAATCCGACAGGCCAAATTGGAAGATCCGGTAAAAGGATGATAGAGACAAACAACGCTTTCACAAACGTTCCCACTGCGAGTCCCGTCAATCGATAGGAAACTAGCTGCTGCGGGGAAATTGGCGCGGCAAGTAAGATTTCTTTTTCAGCATCAGTCCACTCATGCGGTTCAAATGGTTTTCGAGTTACCGTTTTTAATACTTGCCAGAACACATATAAAGTTAACGCGACGGCCGACCAGCGAACCATCGAATCGTGTTCGGCGGCTTTTCGAAACAGAATTCCGGCAATTGCCTGAGAGACCCAAATGATGCCAAGGACCGTCCCAATCAAAGTAATCAGGCGACGAC
>JAAEMV010000807.1 GCA_024225195.1 Planctomycetaceae bacterium
ATGTCAGGATTTCGGCAGATTAGTGGTGCGGGTTCAGATTGGGCACCCCGGGTCTACGTTGAAATGATTACTGGTCTGTTTCAAAAAGGTTTGACACGCTGTTTGGTTGGAACCCGCGGATTGTTAGGTGAGGGCTGGGATGCCAATAAAATTAACGTCCTGATCGATTTAACGACCGTTACGACCAAGATGAGTATCAATCAATTGCGAGGTCGATCCTTTCGTCTCGACCCTGCCTGGCAGAACAAGTTAGCCAACAATTGGGATGTCGTCTGCTTGGCTCCAGAATTCAATAAGGGTTTTGATGATTACCGACGGTTTAAAGATAAGCACAAGCATCTGTACGGGGTGAGTGATGACGGGGTTATCGAAATGGGCGTTGGGCACGTACATCCCGCATTTACGGATGTGAAACCTGAGGGAATACTTGGAGCCGCTTCGGTGCTCAACTCCGAAATGCTGAGCCGCAGTCAGGGGCGGGATCATGTTCGTGGACTTTGGAAGATTGGCGATCCCTTTCTTGCGAAGCCGATTAATGCTGTTGAAATAAAAACCTCAAACAAGCGTTTTGGGTTTCCGGTAGGAATTGAAAAGAAACAAATTTGGACAGAGGAGTCGCTCACTTCCGCGATGGCTGAAGCAGTCATGCTTAGTTTTGTTGAGCTTGGTCATTTTCGATCGGGGTTGCGATATCGTTTAGGCCAACTGTCTGGCGGGTATGTGCGCGTATTTTTGGAGGAAGCTAATCCGACGGAGGGTTTGCAATTTAGCGAGGCAATCAAGGAGCTGCTTGGGCCAATTGATCGTCCCCGCTATTTAATCCCAAGGCAGGTCAAGCGCCGTTACGAAACTTGGCTGTCGAGTCTTCTTCCGGAGCTATTGGGGCATTACTTTGAAAAGACAAAAAACGAAATTGCGATGTATCATGCGGTTCCAACTGCCTTGGCAAAAAACAAATCCGATGTGACCGTTTTTCAGAAATACTGGAATAGACTCGTCAGTCCTGGAGAGGCAGTTTACGCATACCGGGGAGAAGGAGAGGAGTTGGTTCATCGCGCGCGTAAAAGCAATGGTGAAATAATCGTTCATGAAAAACGTTTGTTTTTGTAAACACGGGAAATTGTTGGAACGCTTTACGATCCAGCTGTGATTTTCATTGCGTTGTGGACGCAGCGGGTCGGCATGTACTCGCGGAAGCTCTTGTTGTGCCGATTTTTCGGGCTTTTAATGAGTCGTTCGCTGGCGTGAAGCGGTTATTGCCATTGGAATCTTAAGCAGGCGACGATTCGGATCGAGTCCCGAAGTGCTGGCATGAAGCTTTCTGCATCACGATTTAAACTCCTCAAAAATCCAGTCTTTGTCGTGCGACAATTTTCTAATAAGGTAGATTTGGGAAAGACTTCGAGCAGAGATCAACCAGAAACAGGGTTTCGAAATGATGATGAATTTTTTCAAGGCGGCGTTTAAAGGGACGAAAAAGCGAACGTCGCAGGCGAGCAGCCGCAGGCGCGCTGCGAAAACAAATAAATTGAGTTTTCAACATTTAGAAGCTCGAAACTTATTGGCTGGCATTTATTTTTCGTCTGGTGAAGTGACGATTGCGGGAGATGCATCTTCGAATGTTGGGAGCTTTATTGAAGTCGATTCTGAAACTTATCGGGCTCGTTTGGATGGATTTCCTCAGCAGAGTTTTTCCAGGACATCGGTATCGAAGGTTATCTTTATTGGGTTTGAAGGCGATGATGAATTCACCAACGATACTCCGGTCGAAAGTCTAATTCTTGGTAACGGCGGTAACGATACGCTGATTGGTGGCATAGGGATAGATGTCGTCAATGGTGGTGACGGTGACGACACGATTCAAGGCTTTGGCGGTGACGATCGTTTGCTTGGCGGTCTTGGCGCGGATGTGATTCAAGGTGGTGTTGGCAATGACAGGGTTTTTGGAGGAGAGGGATTAAATCGGCTGTTTGGGAATGAAGACGCAGATTTGATTTTTGGCGGTTCTGATGTGGATACAATTTCCGGCGGAGACGGCGCCGATCAAATATTTCCGCTGGGCGGGGATGATATCGTTAATTTAGGCGACGGAGGTTTGCCCGGAGCGACGAATCCTGCTGATGCTGATTTAGTTCTCGGCGGATCTGGAAACGACGTGCTTTCGGGCGGGCTGGGGCTAAACATTTTTTATGGCGGTGATGGTGACGATCAGGTAACCGGTGGCGATGGTGAAAACCGAATGCATGGTCAAAATGGAAGTGATTCACTTATCAGTGGTGCTGGCAATGACTATTTAGCCGGGCAGCTGGGCGACGACACAATTTCAGGCGGAGACGGGAACGATTATATTATCCCAGGATTTGGCGACGACGTTGTTGACGCCGGCGACGGAAATGATTTTGTAGTTTTCAGTTTTGCGTTTAGCAGGTTCAACATCACGTTAAACGGTGATGAACTGGTGGTCGACGATACGGTCGATGTCGAGGGGACCGATCTTGCGAACAACACAGAGAATTTTCGATTCTCAGATGGCGATCGCGTAGCCGAAGCCGATGTGATTGAGCGTGTTACAATTAATCCAATTATCGTCTCTAACACCAATGGCTCAAACACTGCGGAATTCTTGGGAACAGCGGTAGAAGAAGCAGAGATCAAACGACTGATCGATGAGATTTACCTACAGGCCCAAGTGGATGTCGAGTGGTTGGCTCCGCAAACGTATGATAATACGTTCGCCAATATTGGTAATGGTGGGACTCGCCCCAACAGCGATCTAACAACGATTGTAAATGCCGGTGATGTTGCTGGAATTGGCGACTCATCAAGTTTGATTATTGATATGTATTTCGTGGAAATTGCCGCGGGGTTTGCAGATACAACGGAAAACACCGCCAACGGTTTGGCCTATGTCAGCGGGAACGGGATCACGATGCATGTCGGCGATAATTTGCCCGGTTTTCTCGGTGGAAGAGATGTGGTGGCTCGCGTGGTGGCTCATGAAATCGGACATAATCTAGGTCTCAATCATGTGTCCGACAGTAACAACTTGATGAATGATGGTGCGGAGTTAAATGCTTCGCAAATTACTACTATCATCAATAGCTCTTTTACTCAATCATTTTAAACTGACTCTGAGTGATGCCGGTTTAAATTTATTTGGACGGGCATTTCGAAATTTCTGTTAGGTCCGTTTCGGCATCAAAAAACTCGTCGTTGGGATCGAATGCCGGGACTGGAATATTGAGTATTTTCATTTTGCCGACAGCACGATGGCGGCACCCTGGTTTGATCATCACGGTCATGTGCGGTTCTACATTAAACAACTCGCCATCCAGCTCGATTTGCCCACTGCCTTCTAGAATGTAATAAATCTCGGTTGTTCGTTTGTGGTAGTGAGCTCGCGCGTCTTGACTGATTTCGACGAGGTGAATGGTTGCGGTTTTTTCGGGTTCCTCCGTAAAGGCTCTTTTGGCGAGACCGCAGGGGCAATTCTGGCTAGGCAGTTGTTTGAGATTTTCAATTTTAAATCGTTTGTCAGGCATTAGTTCTTCAATATCAACTGTGGACGCGTTCTGTTTTTTCACTCGCTAGAAAATTTCAAACGAAGCTTGCGGCTCGAATGCATGTAAATAGTGCGTGGTGACTGCCCTTGCCCCGGGGCGCGAACAGACGATGGCGATGACGTCAAATCGAGTTGGGCAGTCTGTTAAATGATTTTGCTTTAAATAACGCTTTGATGCTCGGATGATGCGAGCTTGTTTTTCTTTGCCTACTGATTCCGCAGGGGAATTGTTTTTTATCCTGCTGCGAGCTTTGACTTCAACAAAGACGATGGTGTTTTGATCGACTGCCACTAAATCAATTTCACCATAACGGTCTAAGAATCGACGAGCCGTGATGTAGTAGCCCTGTTTCAACAAGTGTCTCGCAGCAAGACGCTCGCCGTAGAGCCCAAGAGTTTCATGGACGAAGCAGCGATCTAACGTGCGTGCTAACGGTCCGAAAAAAATGATCCTGAAGGTCAATCGACGTAAGAGCGAACGCATAAAAAAAGGACTCCATTCAAGCAGTTTCCACTGTTGAACCGAGTCCTTGGTTATTCAGGCCAGATTGAAGACTTAAGTAATCGATCTAGGGTGTTTTATCTTTTTCAGCATCGGGTTGCTCGCCCGCGGCTGCTGCAGGTTTTTCGTCCGTAGGTTTCTCGTCCGTAGGTTTCTCGTCTGCAGGCTTCTCTACTGCAGGTTTTTCTACCGCAGGCTTCTCTTTTGAAGGTGGGACGAAATCGTTGTTGGGTGCCGCTGGCGTTTGAGGCAGTTCGGGAGGAAGATCGAGAGACGGGGCAGCGGAGATTTCTTCGCCCGGGGCTTCTCCGATGTCCATCTCTTCGTAGTTTTTAAACTTCTCAAAGATGGCTACGTAACGCTGGTCTGAAGTTCTTTCTAATCCTTGCTGTGCCAAACTAGTGAAAGCGGAGTTATCTGTTTCAGAGATTAGCGTTTGGTAGTTCTTGTTTGCCGCGGGCAGATCGCCAAGTGTCTCGAGGCAATAGGCCAGCGAATAAAGTGAGCGAAGCTTAAGCATCGAAGTCTTGTTTGCTTGCGGGGCATCGACAATGGTTTGAAAGTTATCCCGAGCTTTTTCTAGAAGTTGTTGCGCGGCCACTTTGTCGTCCATCATTGCTCGTACGCCATTTTGCAGTCGATTGTCTGCTGACATTTGCAGTGCCCACAACCCAGCTTTGGTGTCAGAGTACTCAGTCGAAACAAGATCGAGGGCTTTGAAGTCTCCGGAAACGTAAGACACGGAAGAAGCCTGAGCGAGTGCTCGCCATTCTCCTTCTGACTTAGCGAGGCTACTGTTGATAATGAAAACGATGGCAATAAAGCCAAGCGTACCCGCGATCATGACCAGCACAATGGTCGTGATATGTGGTTTGATATTTTCGTAGAATTGCTCGGCTGCTGTAAGTTCTTCGACTTCTTCAACCGGTGGTTTTCCAGATCTTCTCTTGTTTTTTTTGGCCATTTGGGCTGGTCGCCTGTCTCGTGGATGGGTCGAAAATCGACCGCATGCTTTTGGGAAATTTTTTCAAGAACGCAGTATACGGGCGTTTTGAACTGATGGTCAATAGCGACCCAACATCTCCCGCCCCCTCATCTAACAAGAGATCACCCGTTACATTAGGGTGGGCGGGATGAAAATGTCCGTTTCGGCTTGTTAAGCGGCGATTGCTGTTATTTTTATGTTATTCAGTGTCGTTGTTTGCCTAGTAATTAGAAAACCTGAATCTATTTGAAATTTAATGAGTGGACTGAATCCCGATCAGTATGCAGCCGTAAATACCCTATCTGGCCCACTTTTGGTTTTGGCTGGGGCTGGAACGGGAAAGACGCGTGTAATTACCTTTCGGATTGCAAAATTGATTAAATCTGGTGTGCCCGGAGAACGCATTCTTGGAATGACGTTCACCAATAAAGCGGCTAACGAGATGAAAGAGCGATTGGGTAAGATGCTAGGCATCAGCATGGGGAAGTCCTACCCCGTCAAAGCGAAGAAAAATGGAAAGGTCCCTGTCGACCACACCCCGACCATTTCGACGTTTCATTCCCTTTGTGTTCGGATCCTAAGGCGACAAATTGAGCCGCTGGGTTACCCACTAAAGTTCGCGATCTACAATCGGGGCGATCAGGAGGGTTTGGCCCGAAATGTACTCCGGGAAATTAACGTATCGGATAAATTGCTCGCGCCGAATCAACTGCTCTATTGGATTGGGCACTGGAAGTGCAAGTCGATGACGCCAGCTCAGGCGGAGGTTGCGTGTGAGACGGACGCTCAGCATCTCGCAGCGATTGGTTACAAGCGGTATCAGCGGCAACTCAAGTTAATGGGAGCCGTCGATTTTGATGATCTGTTGTTGTTGACTGAAAAGCTGTTCAACGAACACGAATCCGTCCGCGCGGCCGAAGCGGCTCGGTTTGATCATATTCTTGTCGACGAATATCAAGACACCAACACCAGTCAATATCGGATCGTGAAGGCACTGGCCGAGCATCGGAATCTCTGCGTTGTTGGCGATGATGATCAGTCAATTTACGGATGGAGGGGAGCCGAGGTCGAGCATATCCTGAGTTTTCATCGCGATTGGCCAGATGCAAAGGTGGTTCGCCTCGAAGATAATTACCGTTCAACGGAAGCAATTATAGAAGTCGCTAACACGCTGATTAAGTTTAACAAGACGAGACATGATAAGGTCCTGCGAGCTGCTAGGTCAGGCGGCGAGAAACCGGCGATCCTCCAGTTTCCAAACGAAACCGTTGAGGCTCAGGAAACCGTTCACAGCATCCGGAAGCGACTTGAGCAAAAAGGGCGAGAGCCACGCGATTTTGCCATCTTGTTTCGCACCAATGAGCAGCCGAGAATTTTTGAGACCGAGCTGCGAAAGGCAAAGCTTCCTTATATCCTTGTCGGAGGGATGTCCTTCTTTGATCGGAAAGAGGTCAAAGATTTGTTGGCCTATCTCCGTTTGATCGGTGGATCGCCGGACGAAGTATCTGTGTTGAGGATAATCAACACACCGCCTCGCGGAATTGGGAAAAAATCGATTGAAACTTTGCTTAAGCACGCAATCGACAATAAAGTTTCGCTCTGGGATCTGGTGACGGGGGCTGAAGAACGCCCAACTCTCAATGCCAAAACGCTGCGAGGGATTGAAGATTTGGCTTCACAGATTGAGGAGACGCTTTATCAAACGGAGAATGATTCTCTTGTCGATTTGTCCAGAAATCTAATTCAAAATATTAGGTATCGAAGTGAAATTGATCGGATTTATTCTGAACCCGAAGAGCGGGAATCGCGTTGGGCAGTAGTGGAGCAGATCGTTAACTCGCTAAGCGAATACGAACAGTCCGCAGCAAAGCCTCGACTGGACGACTTTCTCGACAAGCTTTTGCTCGGGGAGCAGGACGCAAATGATGAAAAGGAAAAGCAACTGAAAAAGAATGCGATCGCGTTGATGACCATGCATAGCGCGAAAGGGCTTGAATTTCCTGAGGTGTACATTGTCGGGTTGGAGGAAGGGATTCTGCCTCATCATCGCTCGTTGGAAAACGATGCATCGATCGATGAAGAACGTCGGCTTTGTTACGTCGGGGTGACGCGTGCTGAAGAAAGGTTGACTTTGTCGATGTCGCTGACGCGGTTAAAGTGGGGAAAGCCACGGGATACGAAACCAAGCCGATTCCTGTATGAATTGACTGGGAAAGCCGATCACCCAAATTATCAACAGCCGCGGGGAACTTAATTTTCACGTGCGCCGCTCCAGTTGTGTTTTGCATAATCTTGTTTCTTGGGTCGCCATCGGTCGCGGGTTTTCACAATTGAAAGCGTGCTCATTTGACAATTCTTCGGTTTTTAAGGGTGATAGGTTGTTGGAAAGCGGTTGTTGCCAATTAATAACCTGGGGATGGAAATCAATTTTCTGCTGTTTTTGTTTTGCTCGGGGAACTAGGCCACTTAAAATGCCGATAGAGATTCTCGTCGAGGTTCAGTCATAAGCAGGCATTAAGGATTGCAATTATCGTTTGCCAAATACAAGTCGGAGCTGCAAATGGATTCAACGAGACATGGCAACCTTTCGGATACCAGAACCTCAGACGATTTCGAAATTATCGATGCGGATCCGGACGAGTACATTGAAACGACCGGCAGGTACCAGCTCATCGGTGAAATTGGCCGTGGCGGGATGGGGGTGGTGTTTCGGGCTCGTGATCTTGATCTGAATCGAGACGTGGCAGTTAAACTGCTGAGTTGCGGTCACGGTACTTCAGACGCAGCGGTTAAGGCCTTCATTCAGGAGGCGAAAATTATGGGGAGCTTGCAGCATCCGGGAGTCGTGCACATTTATGAGTTTGGGCGAACGACTGGAGGGCGGCCCTTTCATGTAATGAAGCTCGTTGAAGGAGAAACGCTCGATTCGCTCATCAGAAAACGTAGGAATCGAGAGAATCCAGATGCTCGATTACTGCGCGTGTTTTCTTATGTCTGCCAGGTTATGGCTTATACTCATTCGCAACACTTCATTCATCTTGACCTCAAACCGGCAAATATCATGGTCGGCGAGTTCGGTGAAATTCACCTTATGGACTGGGGGCTTGCGCGGTCTGTTGATTCAGAGGAAGTGCCGCATCCTTCGGCGGCTGAATTCTTGGCAGCTCCTGATTCAGAGGAAAGTACAGTCGAGAATGGGCGAGTGCATGGCACACTACCGTATATGGCACCAGAACAGGCCAATGGAGAGCGAGTTAATAAAAGGACAGATGTGTTTTGTTTGGGGGCAATTTTGTGTGAAGTCCTTACTGGCCATCCCCCCTATCTGGGGGAGTGCCCGGTGGAGGTTTTGCAGTTGGCAAAAGACGCGAATCTGGCGGATGCATATGCCCGGCTAGATCGCTCGGTTTATGACAAAGCACTCATCCGGTTGGCGAAATTATGCCTGCAGCCAAACCCCTCTGATCGACCTTGGGATGCTGCGATTCTGGCGAAGGAAATGGCGATCTACAGTGACTCGGCACTCGACCGTTTGAAAAACGACATTAGTCAGTTTTTCGAGTTGTCTCTCGATCTGTTCTGTATTGCTGGATTCGACGGATACTTCCGCAGAGTCAATGGTAATTTCAATCGGGTTCTTGGTTATACCGAACGCGAACTACTTGCCCGACCCTTTTTAGATTTTGTGCATCCGGAAGATCGGGAGATGACAAAAGACGCAATGGCGAAACTGGAATTCGGCGAGCCGGTATTTGGGTTCACCAACCGTTACGTCACGAAGACCAAAGAAGTGATTGAATTCGACTGGTCAGCGAAATCGATTGTTGAAAAACAGTTGGTGTTTGCGGTTGCTCGACGCGTGAAATAGCCATCCTCCGTCCTTATTGGTTTCGGTTGGCTAGAGCTTGGGCAATTGCTTTGGCGACTTCCTTGCCAAGCACCTGTGAGCCTTCTGACGAAAAGTGAACGTTGGCAGGACGCTGGATTTCACTGAGCCGATCTGATGCAAAACGGTAAAGATCGTTGACTTCAATCTCATTTTCCTCAGCAATTTTCTTGGCAATTTCGTTGTAAATTGGGGGAGATGTTTCTTCTCGGAGTGGCCTCGCTCCGGCCGGAACTGGTGTTGTCGTGCAAAGGATCAACTGGGCGTTGGTCTTTTTTAGCTTGCTCACAATCTCTTTTAATTGTCGTTGGTAGTCCTTCGGATTAGATTGCAGGGGGTCGGTCGCCTTGTTTGAATTTTTTCCAGTTTCAGCATCAACATGCTTAAGGTCATGCAGTCCGAAATTAAAATGAATCACGTCCCAGTTGCCACCATCAATTTTTAACCAGCGGTCAATGTTGGAAATTCCGTTGTCGGTGCCGGCACAGTTTTCAGGTTTTTTTTCGCTCTGCATTGGTCGGAACACCACGGCATCGTTTGCCAATAGTTTCTGAACGGTTGGCGTGTAGCCAATTGAAATTGAATCGCCGAGTAATAGCACACGAGCTTTTTGTTTCCGGTCAGCGTCGACTTCGTCTTTCAGAAGCTGAACCATTGCTTCTCCCAGCGCATTCCCGAGTAGAAAGTAGCTTTCTGCGTTTCCGTACCAGTGGTGCCCGTGACCTTGGTTGGGTGAGTTTTCAGGTAGGCGAGCAAAGTCAGTTGTTTCTACATACGAAACGTTTTTGATTCCTTTTGCAGCAACTGCCGCCTGAGCGTCACGAAACTTCTTCATGCTGCCGTCTTCTGCAGGTCCTCCATTCCCCAGTTCGCCAAAAACAAAAGGCATATCTTGGATACCTACTTGTCTGCGAATGTCTGAAATGAAATTTACAAGATTGTCGGTGTATTCGTTGATTGCGTCCTGGTCGCACATGTCGTTCCAGCCTTGTTGCCAGACAAATCCGGAGATGACTAGATCGTGGTTCTTTAACGCCGGAATTTTGTTAGGCGCTTCTTCCATCGCCTCTCCGAGTTGTTCAAGCATGCGGATGTAAAAGGGACCTACTTCCCCGCCGGAGCTTGGTGGGCGGAAATCAGTCATTAAACTCTTTCCTCCCCACGCCGTTTTAATAATTAAGATCGGGTCGTTGAACGCGTCGCCAACCACGTGGCCAAATTGCATCTCGGGGCCAAAATGGTGCGGTTCGCCGCCGTAAGCTGCGAACCCAATAGAAACTCCACCGGTTTTCAGTTCGTTGTCGGTTCGATACCAGCAAAAGGCGTCATCTCGTACTCGCCAACTGCCGTCAGCATTCAGGAGGTGTGACATCCTTAATTTGTTTTCCGGGGATCGCATCACAGTGGTCAGGATGCCTTTCCCGCCGTTGTAATGTTCGGGGTGATCCAAATCGACCACGGCATGACCTTGCATATTTGACTGGCCGGCGAGAATGAACACTCGTGCGATCGGCCGTTTTTTCGTTTGCGCGCTTAATTTTTGGGTCAGCTGAATCGAGTGTGAAGAGACGAAGGTAATCAGGATCAGACCAAGTATTTTGAGTGGTCGCATTGGTTTAGTGTCCTAGGTGATCGAACCGCAGAATGAATCAGGAAGCAGATTACATGCTATCGCAGATGTGGCGACAAAAAAAGCCGCGGAAATTTTTGTTTCAAACGGGTTGGTTCGGCTTAGCTGGATTGGTGACGCTTTTTGGTTGCAAGTAGGCAGCGGTGCTAGCACTAAGGTGGCTTCCTTGTTTGCCTAAAGCACCGTTTCGCTAGATTGGTTAGCACTGCCGGGGGTTTGACGTTGACCCCGTTTGCGAATGACCGTAATTTCCTTCAAGATCTTAAACGTTTAGCGCATGGATTGCGTTTAAATGGAGTTAAAGCACGAGCGAGCCAGGGAAGGCGCGATATGACATTGCGAAATGCATTTGAGTCGAAAGTTACGGCCAGAGGAAATGAACGTTTTCTCAGTTGGGGAGTTTGTTGTCTGGCAGTTTCCGTCGTTATGTCATTGGTTGGCTGTCAGAATTTGATCAAGCGAGGGCAAAGTCCCGAAGCGAAATCGATTAGTCAGTTATACGAGGATAAAGAGTCGACGACCAAATATATTGGCGACCTATGCGGCATTTATGGTTTGAATTTTGCGAAGGTTGAGGGAGTCGGTTTGGCCTATGATTTGGATCGAACGGGCAGTAGCGCTAAGCCAAATGTTCAGAGAGATCTCGTTTTAAAATCGCTCAGTTCGAACTCGAACATCGATAATCCGAGCAAGTTAATTGCGAGCATGGATACAGAGATCGTGGTCATCAAAGGCATGCTTCCACCAGGGATTCGGAAGGGTGAATATTACGATCTGGAGGTGGTGACAGTCGGAGGTTCCGTGGCTAAAAGTTTAGAAAATGGAATGATCTTACAGACTCGAATGCAGCCAATGGCGAGGTTGGGTGGTGGATTAAAGCAAGGGCGTGCAACGGGTTACGGAAGAGGCCGCATTCTCGTAGATTCCCTGTTTGAGTCTGAGCAGGTTCCTTCTAACCAACTTCGTGGAGTTGTGCTCGGAGGTGGTAAGGCGAAGGTCGACCGCCCGCTTGGATTAAAAGTCCGTGAAGACAACGTCCCCGCCAGTACTTCGATGCGAATATCCCGAGCGATCAATGATCGTTTTGACACCGACGATGCGACCGGAAAGAAGGGCGTAGCGGAGCCGAAGACGAATCGAGATATCGTGTTGTTGGTGCCTGAAAATTACCGGCAGAACATCGGGCGATATTTGGGGGTTATAAAAAACATTGCTTATTCAGAATCGGCTACAGATCGGGTGAACCGGTTGGAAGCGTTAGAGCAGGAGATTGGCGAGCCGGCAAAATCAGGTTTGGCGGCGATCCGGTTGGAGGCACTTGGTGTCGACGGAGTTCCTGCGTTGAAACGCGCCTTGCGACATCACGACCTCGAGGTTCAGTTTCATGCAGCACAATCGCTGGCGTTCATGGAGCACGACGATGGCGTTGATATTTTGAAAAAAGCCGCAGAAGAAGAGCCGGCGTTTCGCTGGAATGCTCTTACTGCTTTGGCATCTCTCAATGACGTAAGTGCTTCGATTGCTCTGGCTGATTTGTTGGATCTGCAAAGTGCAGAGACGCGTTATGGAGCGTTCCGGGCGTTACTTGCTCAGTCACCGAACGACTCATTGGTGGATGGTGACTGGTTGGCAAGTGATTTTTTCTTGCATGTTGTTCCTTCAGAGGCAGAGCCACTGCTACATTTCTCTCGGTCGAAGCGTCCTGAGATTATTGTGTTCGGCACGGATCAGACCGTCGCAGATAACTTCCTTCATGTCGAAACCGGTCTGACGGTGCGGGCTAATGGCAACGGGACTGTTTCCGTGAATCGTTATTCAACGGGCGAGGAAGAGAAGAAGGTTTGCAGTAATCGCATCGGTGATTTGGTTAAAACACTCGCCGACATGGGCTATGGGTATGGTCCGCAGATGAAAATGTTTCGTGCTGCCAAGAAATCCGATATGTTAAATACGCGTTTAGTTGTTAATGCGGTTCCTAAGCTAGGCCGGGAGTATTCTCCGGACGGTGATGAGATTCCAGCTGAAAAATCCGATAAGTACGTTGCCGAGGCTTTGCCTGAATTGTTTCGAACTGGCAATGAGCGAGTGACTGTTGTTCCTCGCGTCGAAGAGGAGACTGTCGGCGAGATTGAGGCTGAGATAAAAAGCAACAATGATTCCAAGTGGGATAAGATGATGAATTGGTTCACGGATAGTGAAGAGTAAACTCGCAGCTTTTAGTCAAAACGGTATCAACGCATGCTGAAGGCGCTTGAACTCAGTGGGTTCAAAAGCTTTGCTGACAAAACCCGATTTGAATTCCCGCCCGGGATCACGGTTGTCGTGGGGCCCAACGGTTCGGGAAAGTCGAACATTGTCGACGCGATCAAATGGGTGCTTGGTGAGCAAAGTGCGAAGAGTCTGCGCGGTAAGGACATGTCGGATGTCATCTTCAAAGGTTCTTCCGGCGCAAATTCTCGACGTCCGTCCAATTCTGCTACCGCCACGATCGTTCTGGATAATTCCGATCAGCGATTCGCTTATGATGCGGACGAGGTTCACGTAAGTCGTCGCGTCTATCGCAGCGGAGAGTCTGAATATCTTATTAACGGTGAAACCAGTCGGTTAAAAGACATTCGCGAACTCTTTCGCGGCACGGGAGTTGGAACCGATGCTTACAGTTTGATTGAGCAGGGTAAGGTCGAGCGAATGCTTTCGACCAATGCGAAGGATCGCCGCGCCATTTTCGAAGAGGCGGCCGGAATTAGTCGGTTCAAAGCAAAAAAGGTCGACGCTCAACGCCGGCTTGCGAGGGTCGAGGCGAATCTGGTTCGCTTAGCGGACATCGTTGACGAGGTTGGTAGTCGTTACCGCAGTGTGAAGTCTCAGGCCTCTAAGGCAGCGCGGTATAAAGAGTATTCCGACCGTTTGCAGCAGTTGCGAACCTCTGTGGGGCTGAAAGATTACCGAACCTTTACGGATAAGCTCGCGCAGATTGAAACGGAATTCGCGGCTGATTCCGAACGGGCGGAAGAGTTAACCGGGAGTATCGATTCCCGGAAAATTGAAACGAAAGCAATTGAAGATCGTCTCGACGAAATTTCAAATGGTTTGACTCAGCATCAGGAATCGGCAACGCAGGTAAGGGAAACGCTTGCCCAGGTCGAATCACGCCTGACTCTTAACCAGTCGAGGCTTGAAGATCTCAATGCGCGTGAAACGCAAATGCGGGAGCAGTTGGAGCGATCGAGTCAGCGGGCTCAGGATTTTCAAAACCGTATTCAAGCGATTGAAGAAGAAGCGCAGTCGGCGAATGAAAATTTTGAAAGTGCATCCGAGGGGCTGGC
>JAAEMV010000808.1 GCA_024225195.1 Planctomycetaceae bacterium
CGTTTGCCTCAAAGTCCAAAGTCGCGGGGCAGGCATCTGACCATCGTCCGCTTATTGTTGACTTTGAGCTTGGTGCGCCATGAGTTCGTCTAGCGGTTGATTGGGTTGAGGATTTTCAGTTTAGCCTGATGCCGAAGTGTTAATGAAAAAAGTGCAGCGTGTCGCAAATGGACTCGCTGCACTTTATTTTTTGAATCAGGCTTTTTGAATCAGGTCTTGCGCGATTGGAGTCGCCCTAGTTTGTCGGTGGTGCCGGAAGGTCAAAGGTAGTTTTGACGTTGGAAAGCTCGTGAATGTAATGGCACAGCAACCCATAAGTCGACTGAAACTCAGGGTAGCGAGCGAGTTTTACCAATTTTGGGTCATTGCAAACGTACTCAAAATTTGACCTGCATTTGATTAAGGATTCTACCGATGGATGCCCGTTAGCCTGAAAGACTTGTGCTGGTAGGCCGAGGTATCGTTGCCAGCTTGGATCGAGTACTCCGTACATTTCAGGAGCAATTTTTGCAAGTTGGTCTCGCAATTGATCAACCTCTTTTTGGGAGTACTGTTGAGCGAGGATCGGTTTTGACTGATTGTTGGTAGAAGCTTTCAATGTTGGAATCTGATTGTTATTTGGGTTGGCGACAGTCGCGTTGCCAGCGTATTTCATCACCTCAAGACCGAGCTTCTGAGCACTTGCAGGAATAGTCACCGGTCCACCTGGCGTGGCTGATTTGTAATAGGTGGCGTTTCTTAAGGAGTCCATTCGAACAACCGATCCATCAAAAGAGACTCCAAGGAATAAGCCCCGGCTTCTCGAGTACGAGTAAATCTGTGCTCCCAGTCGAGTGTCAGTAGCGGCGGTGGCTTGCCGGCCAACTGGGCCAGCCGCAATTCCTGCATCGGCTCCGAGGGTTATCCGCCCTGACAACAGCCCGTTGACGCTCTTTCTAGTTTTAAAAACTAAAACGACATCTGTTGATTGAACCCCAGCCTGCCAGCCAATATTGCCACCGGTAAGGCTGGCGAAGACGGGTGCATGCCATCCACCTTTATCGTCTCGAATCATGATTACACCATTTCCATGTCGTGCACCGACAACGAAACTTGCTTTGACAACGCCGGGGAAAATGGCGACAGCCTGTGCATCGTGCAACATGCTTCGAGGTATTCCCTCGGCCGGAATCGCCATGATCTCATTCAAAACCCCAATTGATTCATTGACGGTTTGCTCCTCTTTGTATTGACCGAATACAAGAGAGCATTGGCTCATTAGAATGCCGATACAGATAGCCTGAGCTAAAATGGTTGTTGGTTTCATGTTGTTGTTCCTTGTCTGGCGAGCCTGTTAAAAATCGAATCTCAATTCGACTAACGGCGGGGTCGATATAGCACCAGCCTATTCGACGTAGCAAAATTAGGTCAAGACGAATCGCACCCGTGTTTTTGTGGGCAATGTCTCAGGCGAGTTGGGTTTTTTGCATCCAGACAACGAGCCAAGTAGGAGTCTTCGATTTGAGTTTACCCAAATCGAAGACTCGCGCTTTTGGCAAATTTACGAGACCAGCGGTAGCTCACTGGTTTTGGGTAGATTTGGGATCGTCGATACGAGTCATTGTCCACTGTTGAGTCTGACCATTATCGAAGTGAACCAACGCACCGGCTTCATTTTCCGTTAAATTATATAAACCGGTTTCCATGATTGGCCATTGTTTTCCTATCGGTCCCCAGGCAGCTCGTTGACTATCTTTGTCGACGGTTCCTTCGACTTCGAAGGAGTCTTCCGAGAGGGTGTTTTGGAAAGTACCTCCAATTAACCCTTCCTTACTAATCGCTAATTGAAGGTAGAGAGTGGCGTTTTCAATGGAGCCCTCGTTTTCAGTAATTGCGAAAACACCCAGCGGTAACCACTCCACATCGCCGGGGTCAACCTTGGGCGCACTTTCAGCAATTGTTTGTGCTTGTTGAGAGTACTCTTCAGGCGTGCCAACGGAATTGCCCTGGTAGTAAACCTGGTCTCCCTCGTAGTAGATGTTAGTCCCGTAATCATAGTAGACCGGTTGTCGATTGATTCCATTAATCCACCAACTGGTGATCGCCCCGGCAGTGGCGAACGCCCACCAGTTATTGTTGTATCGGTTCCAGTGATAGCGGTAGTTGGGGTAGCGTCCCCAGTAGCCAGGGCCATAGGCAGGAAGATGAATTGGGCGGGGCGGGCGGTATCCGGGGGGACGGTAACCAATGGGACGCGAACCGGGTGGACGATATCCGGGCGGGCGTTTCACGGGTTTGATCTTGGCCGGGTAATGAACCGGGCGAACCGCGTTGGCTGGTGGAACCTTGATCGCAGGTTTAACAGCAGGCTTAATCGCAGGTTTTACAGCAGGTTTAACAGCAGGCTTAACAGCAGGCTTAATCGCGGGTTTTACAGCAGGTTTTACAGCAGGTTTTACAGCAGGCTTAATCGCCGGTTTCGGCATGGGGCGCGTTTCCGGGCGAGGTGTTGGGCGAACGGCAGGTTTATTGATTGGGTTAGCCGGTAACGTCGATGGCCGATCTTTCAGAAAGTTCCCTGCAGCTCCTCCTTGAGGGCGTTGGGATGGTTTGGTGTTCGGCTTTCGGAAATCCATAAACTGATTGAGTTGCGAAGGCGTAGGTCGAGTATTTTGGGGGCGAGTAATTTGGGGCCGTGTAGTTTGGGGCCGTGTTTTATTCCCACCGGTGGATGGACGAGGGTTGGTGGGGAATTTTATGTTCGGTTGTTTTTTATTTGAAAGATTGGAAGAGGGGCGGGTGCTAGGTTGTCGACTAGGTTTGATTTTGGGAGTCGGTTTTTTGGGCGTAGGCCGGTGCATCGACGGTGAATGGCTGGTCGATGGGCGTGACATGTTCTTCTTGGACGGCATCGCCCGACTCTTGCTCTTGCTATGTTTCGCTGAGCCTCGTTGAGCCAATGCCTCACTGGCGATCAAACTTAAGCCAAGGAATAAGAAAGTGGCCAACCGTGTTTTAGTTGTGGATAAATTCATCGCTAAAGCTCTTGCGAATAATGGATTGATAAGAAAAGAGATAGTTACTTTCGTCGCGAGCGAATGCTTTCAATATTTGGCATCAGTTGACCGTCGATTACGCGGTTCGTTTTTTTCCAACTGTGCTCGCCATTTTCATGCAATTGAAAAACACCGCTGAAAGAGCCAGAGCCACCATCGGCGAAGCTGGCGACAGACTGAACTGTCCACTGGTTGTCTCCCGGATGCCATGTTCCTTTGACTAGCCCGCCATCTGAATCAAATAGCCAACTGCGGATCAAACCAGCTTTTGCATCCCAGCCGATCATTTGCAGTCCTGAGGCGATCGGCAGTCCTGAGGCGATCGTTTCATTTGACGAGTCAAACACTGTGAATTTTCGACTGATAAAGTTTTGGTTGACGGTCCATTGGCAGGTGTACTCGACGCGATGCCCCGGAGCGATTGCTGTCCACTGACCAATTAACCATTCCAATTTCTTGAGTTCGGCATAACTAGAATTAACTTCCTCAGATTCGGACTCGCTGACGCGGTCAATCAGCCATTGATTCTTTTGCTTTACAAAGACCACGTCGTAATCTGATTGAGTGGTTTGTCCATCTTTCGAAAAAACCGTTACCCTGCCCTGCTCGAGAGCGACATTGGGGGAGATGAATTGGATGGAATCTGTTTCAAGGGAGATGTTAATTGAAGGTGTGTCGGTAAAAAGAATTTCAAACTGTTTACGCATCGCTGCTCGACCAGTCGTCGTGCCGCTTGTTCGGCTGGAATAAACGCCAGTCGCAGACCAATGAGAAATTAAAGTTTCTACGTTCTTTGAGTTGAAAGCAGACTCATAGGAGGAGATCACCTGCTCAATTGAACGCCGGTTTTGTTCGCCGAGCTCTGGTGTCTGTGTCGTTGGTTTATTGGGGTTTGTTTCCTGAGAGCTAACGGAACTGGCCAGTCCCAACGACATAAATCCAGCAAAAATAAATGACAAATAATGGTGCATGGTTTCCTCTCGCTCAGTTAATTTGCTCGAACTCAAGAATTTCGATCGAGCTCCAATTGGCTAGGCCGAATTGTAGGGCATGTTCAAGTGGACTGGAATGACCTAGTGCTCGTCAGTAACGTTTCCCTAGGAAACGATTCCCCATAAAAGTGTGGTTTTTGGTTGAGTGGGGAAGGCCAGCAGAATCTACTAGCGGATATTTGTTTCGCTAGCAATATCGTTAGCCTTTCATTCTGGCATTTGGAAGCGGTGGGGGTATGGAGTAAATTTCTCAATGCAAGATTGGTTTTCATTCTGTTTCCACAATGAAAATCGAGTCGTGTTCACGGACGAACTCGATGCAAATCAGAAGAGATGTGGGGTACGAAAGTCATTCGAATGATTCGATTATACTTTAGCCGGCCGGCTACCAGTTGGGCACTTACAGCGTTGTTGGGGTTAAGCACTTGTTGGTGCGCGATTAGCTCCGGGCAGACGCCTGTAGATTTAGTGGTCAAAAATGCTGTTGCCACGCCACCCGCGGTATCCGATCAATTTTGGCCAAACCGCGAGGATATTCTTAGGCAACTCGAACGCAATGATTCCGAGCTGAGCCGTGCAGAGGTGCAGTTGCGGGCGACTGAATTGGGACAAGATACTGATTGGTTAATCGAATCCATCAAGACCCAAATTGCGCAGCGACATTTTTTAAAAACAGTGTACCAACAACATTTGTCGTTGCTGGATACGATTGCCTCAAGTGATGTTACAAACGACGAGCTTGAAAAAGAGCTCGAGAGTTTCAACGATCGCCAAATTGCCGTCAGTGAAATGCTGTCTTTTGGGGAGGTCGAACGACTCAGGGCAGTGTTCGATAACGAGGGTAATCGAATAGCAACGATTGAAGCGGAAATTGAATCAATCAAAGGAATGAAAGAGGGTGCTCGAATACGTTTGGAAGTATTCGAGCGCACGCTTCGACAGGCCACGGAAGCCAGCGAAGATGAGGTGGAGTCAATCGAGTCAACGAAGCAAAAGCGAAAGCGTGACACGCTCGCGTTGTCGATTGAAATTAGTAGGTCATCCATTGGGAAAATGGTACTGGAGCTTCAGATTCTTTCTGACCAGTTGCTTGTCCACCGAAGTCGGGTGGAGCAGTTGAGTAAGATTTTAGAGGCTTCTCCGCAGAAGACAGTCATGTCCGAGGCTGATCTAAAACAGCAAGTAGCTCAATTAGCGGGGCGCGAAAAAGAGATTCGCAATGAGTTAGTCATGCTGCAAGACTTGTTGACTAAATTGCAGGTCAAGTTTGACGAAACGCTCGAACACGAAGGGCTAGACTCAAAGGCGCGTCTTCAGATCTTTTCAATTCATGAAATGCTTCAGGAGAACTACCGCCTGCGGGCTTCGTATTTGAATGCTTCCATTTCAGAAATATATGTCCTTCAATATTTATGGCGGGTTCGTTTTGAAATTGCCAATAATCTACTCAACGAGGAATTGGTAGAGGACACCGTTTCGAGGGTTGAACAACTTGACGATCGTTTGGCAAATTCCAAGTCCCTCGTTGAGTTGCATTTGGATCAGGTGAGAGGGCTCAGTTCTGCTCCCCGGTTAGCGTTGGTTGCGGATTCAGAGACAATGCAATTACTTGCAAGTTGGCGTGCTTTAAGCCGTGTTGCGGTGAGTGATTTTTTTAAAGATGGTAATCAGCGACTATTGCAAATTGAAATTGCGGAACAGTTGTCGCAGCGTGTCGGCGAGGAACTCGAGCGGGAAGGGTTAACTGCGCCTGCAACCTGGAGCTGGAGTTTATTATCGACGACAGCCATGGAATGGTGGAACTTTGAATTTTTCAGTGTTGATGATCGCTCGATTACTGCAGGGAAAATTCTGTCTGGATTTCTAATGCTGTTCGTCGGCTTGTTTGTTAGTCGTCACACTAGTCATGTTATTGGGCCTCGGTTGTTGCGCCGCTTCGGTGTTCACGAAGGAGGGCTGCCCGCATTTCAGACGATTTTCTTTTATCTGCTTTGTGTTGGTTTTTGTTTTCTGACACTTGAGTGGTTGAATATACCTTTTACAGTTTTCGCATTTTTGGGGGGAGCGGCCGCGATTGCAATCGGTTTTGGCAGTCAGACGTTACTCAATAATTTCATCTCTGGCTTAATTATTTTAGGAGAACGTCCGGTACGGGTTGGTGACCTGATTGAAATTGACGATGTGCGCGGAAATATCACGCACATCGGAGCGAGGAGTACTAAGTTGCAGACCGGTGAGAACCTCGAGATCATTGTTCCGAATTCAAAGTTTATGGAACAACGACTAATTAACTGGACGTTGTCGAGCAATGAGATTCGAACGGTAATCAACATCGGCGTTGCCTATGGTTCGCCAACTAATAAAGTAATTTCTCTTTTACAGACGGCATTAAAAGAGTGCCCTGCGGTCAATTCAACACCCGAGCCAATTGTTCTGTTTTCTGATTTTGGTGCCGACGCGCTCCAGTTCGAATTGCATTTCTGGGTGCACATGCAACGTTTGATGGAAGGCAAAAAAGCCGAGAGCGACGTGCGAAGGAAAATCGATGAGGTTCTTCGAGCACATGATATTTGCGTCGCATTCCCTCAGCGAGATATTCATCTCGACGTCAAGGATCCGATTCAGGTTAGCTTGGCAGAGTTTCAATCACCACGGGTTACGGCCTATACGCATCCGGGAACCAGCGGTATCCGCCGAGCGGCTTAGGCGACGGGGTTTGCCTGATCGTTAGTTAGTCGTTTCTGACAGGTGAATTGTCGAGATGCGGTTCTAGGGGGGGCCGCTTGGCTGTGGTTCGCATTCGATTGATCGTTCTGAAAATGCGTGGCTTGGTAAGAATTTTCCGAACGAGAATTAGTTTTCCCGGGAAATCTAACAGCATTAAGCCAACGACGATCGAGAGGATGCCCTGCCCTGGAGTCAGCAGCATGACCGTGCCAACGATCAGAAAGATGAATCCCAATATGTTCCGGCCAATTTTCGAGAGCAAGTGCTTCCAGTTGCTTTGTGGGGATTTAGGTGGAGCTGGATTTGAAAGGTAGTCGACAGGTAGTCTTAGCAATACGATAGAAACTCCGAAGGCACTAAACACGAATGCGATCAGACTAAACGTGACCAACCAAGGCACGAGATTTCCCCAAGGGAAATTTTGAAGCTCTGGAAGGTACTTGTCGAGCATGGAGGCTTGCCGCTAAACGGGGTTTAGACTTAGGGAGCAAAATTGGTCCGAATCGGAGTCGGGATTTTGATCTTAACTTGTTGGTGGTTTGCGCCAATGTGCGAAGGGCGTTTTCCCTCAATCACCCCAATAAATTGTCGCAGACGAAGTGAGTCAATGAATCTGATTTTGGTCAAACCTTGAATGCCAAAGGGCGGTTATGTGCGGCTTTGTTAGAGAGTGAGGTTGGCTCGATCACCGCTGCAAGTTTATAACGAACCTTGTGAATCGGGATATTCTCGTAGTCGAGCGTTGGCTTGTAACAATTGGGGGCGACGAAAGCAGCCTTTAAGCAAGCTTTAACGGTTAAAACGCCAATAATTTCCGACTTTTTCGCTTGAAAACCGCCTCCTTCCGTTTTATGATTGCGCCGTCAAATTTTCCCCGGAACAAGAACAATGAAGAACACAAAAATTCAAATTTTTACACTGCTGGCATTCTGTGTCACCCTCCTTTCGGTGACCTCAGCAAACGCTCAGTTTGATAATGCCGCAAAATGGGTACCAGAGAACGCAAACTGTCTCGTGATGGTGCAGGCGGAGAATATTCTCAACAGTGCAATCGGACGTCGCGAAAATTGGGCGACCGACCGATCGGCCGCCTTCCGCTCGGGTGCGTCTTTCTTTCCACCGACGACGAAGCGAATTCTGATGGGTTCGCAGATTGATTTCGAATTTTTAGATTCGGTCTATCACGTTGGCGTGTTTGAGAAAAAGGGTAGTGAGATCAATCTGGTAGAGGTTTCCAAGAGAGTTAACGGAAACATTGCGACGATTGGTGGTAAGCAGGCTCTTGAGTTGCCAAACAACTCTTACCTCATCAAAGTTGATAATACGACGCTTGTGACGATGACTCCCTCGAATCGCCAGATGACGACACGTTGGTTAGCAAAAACTGCCAACGGAAGAATGCGAGTTTCTCCTTACCTTGCCGAAGCTGTTAAGTTCGCCGACCAAAACGCTCAAGTCATTGTTGCCTTTGATCTTGAAGGCGTGCTTGATCCGGCTGAAGTGGAAAAACGTTTGGTTGAGAGTGGTGCGGTCCTAGAAGTTTCAGCCGCTGCTGTCACAAAAACTCTTTCGACTTTGCGTGGTGTAACACTCGGCGTGACCGTGAACGATCGAATTTCGGGCGCGATCAAAATTGATTTTTCATCTGACCCGTCGAACGTCACACCGGTCGCCAAGGCGATCCTGATTGCAGCGTTGAAGAAAAATGGTTTGATGATCGACGATATTGCTTCATGGAATGTAAGTTCAAGTGGCAATCAAATTCGTCTCTCCGGCCCAATGACTTCGGAAGGATTCCGACAAATTGGTAGTCTCGTGCACCAACCTCTCGAAGATGACATGCACGGAGCCAGTACCGGCGGCGTTACTTCAAGTGCTGAACCAACGAAGCAAAACATGGCGACGCGAACGAAGCAGTATCTTGGCGACATCGACCATATCCTCGAGATTCAGCGGAAAAAGAAGGAAGAACAGTTAGACACTTACGCCAAGTGGTTCGATCGTTATGCACGTCAGATTGATGGAATTTCGATTCTCGGTGTAGATCCTCTTGCTATCGACTTTGGAACCTATGTCGGAAATGCTTTCCGAGATATTTCCGGTGACCTCAACACGAGTGATCTTTCCAAGAACGAATCAGTTGCCTCTCAAGGCTTTTCTGGTCCAGGCGGTGGTCGTTGGAACTACGGTTACGGTTACGGCTACGGATACGGAACCATCAACGGGCGAAACTACACTCGTGATAGTCGCCGCAATGCGAGTGCACTTGGCACCGAAAAGGGTATGAATCAAAAGAGCGATACTCTTCGTCAGATTGATGCCAAAGAAAGCCAAGTTAAGAGAGCGTTGACTGAGAAGTATCAAATTAACTTCTAAGCTCAATGTGACAAACAGATACGAACACCCGGTTGCCATTGGTAATCGGGTGTTTTTTTGTGTCGTCTGGTACGCCCCGCTGGGTATTCAAAGCACTATTTCAACGACTTGAAAGCGCTCAAGGCACGCTCTCGTCCCGCCTTGTAATCGACAACAAAATTCGGATAGTCGATGCCAAGTGAAGCGATCGCGTCGCTCAGTTTTGCGGGGTCGTGTAGCGCTTTCGCCGGAACTCGTTTTAGTTCGGGGCACATTTTTCTAATAAATAACCCGTCAGGATCGAAGCGTTTGCTTTGACTGAAGGGGTTGAAAATTCGAAAGTAAGGGACGCTGTCGGTACCGGTGGAGGCAGACCACTGCCAACCTCCGTTGTTCGCGGAGAGATCGCCATCAATCAGACGGCTCATAAAGTATTTTTCGCCCCACCGCCAGTCGACGAGCAAATTCTTGGTGAGAAACATAGCGGTCACCATACGAAGGCGGTTGTGCATCCAACCCGTTTGATTCAGTTGTCTCATTCCTGCGTCGACAATTGGGTACCCCGTCGTGCCGGTTTTCCATGCCTCGAAGTCCGATTGGTCGGTTCTCCATGGAATCTGGTTTGTTTTCGGTTTGAATGGATGGTGCATTGAGACGCGTGGGCAAGCGACCATGACATGATTGTAGAAATCTCTCCAAGTTAGTTCGGAGATCCATGTCTTTGCTCCTTCGTTTTCTCCCGCACTGGACTCGAGGATTTGGTCGGCACGGAAAAAGCATTGTCGGGCTGAGATGACGCCGACATTAAGGTAAGGAGAGAGCAGGCTCGTCCCGCGAACCGAAGGGATATCTCGTTCAACGTTGTAAGCGGAGATGCTCTCTGAGAATCTATCGAGTCTTCGTTGAGCTTCGTCTTCACCGGGAGGCCATAAATCTGAGCGTGCATTGGAAAAGTCGAATCCTGTAATCGATTCCGGGACTGGATCGCGGCCAATTGCAATCACTGGTTGCTGTTCGGGGTCAGGAGTTGTCTCTACAGTTTCACGGGCGGTCAAATCCCAAACTTTGCGATAGGGGGTAAAGACGGAGTAAAACCTCCCCTCTTTGGTGGAGATTGCTTTGGGCGGTACGATCGTGCGGTCATGGAATCTTCGCATGGCAACGCCGGCTTGTTCGCAGGCCAGTGAGACGTTGTCGTCCCGTTTTGACTCGTTGACTTCGTATTCGCGATTTATGTAGACCGTGTCGCATCCTGTTTCGGATGCCAGTTTTGAAATGCATGCAGGCGCTTCTTGAAAGTCATGGCAGGTTCTAATTAGCAGTGGGATGTTTAGTTCAGCGAGGCGGTCAGATAGCGTGCGAACATTTTCGATTAAAAATTTCACCTTACAACTTGCGTCGTCGTGTTTTTGCCATTGTTCGGGTGTTATTAAAAATACACCAACCACGCCGTCATCCGCGTGCCGAGCTGCTTCGAACAACGCCGTATTATCGGCGATTCGCAAATCGCGTCGGAACCAAACCAAAGACCTCATACGTCATCCAAACCTTAAAACAAAAACTGCGTAATTCTTGGCAAATCCCGCGAACGCTGGGTTTAAGTAACGGCAAATTCACGATTACTTGCTAATTCAGGGCGTTTTCAGTCTGTTGGGAATTAGAGCGAGAGGTTGACTCCGGCAGCATCATGATTGCTCCCACTAAGAACCCTCCCGCTCCCAACGTCGTCATGGCCATTGAAAAGAATTCTAGTGTTAGATTGCTGGGGTTAGGGCTTGAAAAAGCAGTTGCCGCCGCCGCCATGAATGCCAGACAGCCGAGTAAGTTTGCAAATACGATTCGCCAGGAGAGATCTTTGAAGTTCCAGCTCCAGTGGCTGTGGCAGGTCTCTGCAAATGCTAAATATCCGGAGGCCAAAAACAGAAGCGAGCCTACAAGATCTGGGAGCCATACCCGGACGTCTTGTTGGATCCAGCTCAAATCAGATGACATCGCGTTAAAGGTATTGATATTAAATAAGAGTGTTCCCAGAAATTGAAAAGCACTGCTTACCCAGCCTATGTCGGCAGGACGCCATCCTAGGTAGTTTCGTGGTTTTACGTTCGACGTTTGCCATAAGGTGTCAGGGTTGGCTGATTGATACAGTTGTAAGTAGGCCGCGAAGGTGAAAAAGATTGAGCCACAAAAAAACATCCGATTCGAGTTGGACAGATCAAGTACGGCAGGCAATCCACTCATTAAAACTAGGCTGAAAATACTCGCGGTCAAAAACAGTAGCGAGCCGATTGAAAAAGTAATGCCAATCCACCAGTTCAGCTTTTTAGGTAGCCAAACTGACTGACGAATTGCGTGGGATGGGAGCTCGGTTGCTTCGTCGCGTGAATAGTTCAGCTTTTTTCTGTGGTGACGCGAGCTCCACACCCACGTTGACGCATCCCCCCATTCGAAAATTCGGCGCGTCACAAATGGCCATGGCCCCGATTCTTCAATGCACTGGGGAGTTTCGTTCTCAGTAATAGAGTTCAAGTCTTTCGTTCTGGTTCAGTTTCAGGGGTAGTGTTTCTGGCGGATTTATCTGTGCTTGGGTGATTTTTTGTTTTTCAAATTGCCTAGCCCCAGATTAGTGATGAAACCCGGATGCCTCCTCCGCCGAAAGAGGAGCCTGAATTGGATGCTTTTCAAAATAATCCAACGCGCGTTGGAGGTCATCCATGAGGATGGATGCGAGGTCGAGGCTAACCCCGTGACGGACGAGGATTCGCTGCACTGGAATGTGCTCGCAATTGACTGGCAGGGAGTAGGCTGGAACCTGCCAGCCGCGTGTTCTAAGGCGGTCGGCAAGGTCGTACAGCGTGTAACCGGGCGAAACACCATCTTTCATTTTCCAACAGACGGCAGGGATTCCAGCATCCATTTGGCCATCATAGATGATCTCAAACGGGCCAATTTCGGCGATTTTCTTCGCGAGGAACTGTGCAGTTTGATAGCAGGCAGTATGGATTTTTCGATAACCCTCTTTGCCGAGTCGGAGGAAATTATAGTATTGGCAAACAACCGGTCCGCCTGGCCTCGAAAAATTAAGTGCGATATCACGCATGTTGCCGCCGAGATAATTCACCCAGAAAATTTCTTCGGGCGGAAGGTCGGCTTCGTCCCGCCAAATAACCCAGCCAACGCCCAGTGGTGAGAGTCCAAATTTGTGTCCCGAAGTATTGATTGACTTCACGCGGGGAAGGCGGAAATCCCAGACTAGATCGGGAGCACAAAAAGGAGCCAGAAATCCTCCGCTGGCTGCGTCGACGTGCATTCGGATGTCGAGTCC
>JAAEMV010000809.1 GCA_024225195.1 Planctomycetaceae bacterium
CCTCGTGCGATTCCGTGCTTGAGCGCTTCTCCGACGCCAGGCAACACCGTGTGCTATTCAAAATTCGGGCGTGGCGTCCTAGAAACCTGCATCGATCCTGTCATTCGCTGCAAACCCAACCAATGACAGCTACTGGCATATCGAGAAAAAGCTGTGTCGCAGAGACCGTCGAATTCCTACCCGCAACAGGCATAGGTCATTGGCGCTAAGATAGGCCTTCTTCTTGAAAAGCCTCAATTGTTTCGGGATGCAATCTGGTCGGCGTGTGACACAACTCAATCGCCATGCCCGGATAGCAGATCCGATGGCTTGACTTCCAAAACTTTGGCAATCCTCGCGACCACATCAATGCTCGCAGCGTAAACACACCGTTCGAGCGCACTAATGTAGGTCCGGTCCAATTCGGCCCGATGTGCGAGGTCTTCCTGAGAAAGGCCTTTGGCTTTTCGGCACCTCTTTAGGTTTGCTGCGAATATCTCCCGAATCTCCATAGACACGAGAGAGCGTCATTGCAGAGTATTTAACCACGGAGTATTCTCGTCATTCTGTTACGATGGGATCCGACGAGGTATCTATGAAAAGCAAATCGACGATCAGGTATCGGGAACACCCACCCGATTCTGATACTGTGACCGCGTATGACCGGCAGTGCTTTCAACTCTACATCATGCTCATCGATGCAGATGCTTCAGGCACCAAGTGGCAAGAAACCTACCGAGAAGCGTTTAGCCTGGAAGTTGGTGAAGACCACAAAAGAGCGCAGTGGATGATGGCTGCCGGCTATACGCAGCTTCTTTGACCATTTTTGAATATCGGGCGGCCTCACAGGCGAAGATGCAACATGGAAGATTCCGCCTCATCTCACATGCAGAGCCCTTTTGCGCATGATCTCTATGGATATTTATGGCCAAATATTCGGTTCACGGTGGCTACTAGGTGGCTACTACGTATTAAAATGCAAAAAGCCCGCCAAGATGGCGAGCTGTTTTATTAAATAACTTCAATGGGTTAATTGGTTGCGGGGGTAGGATTTGAACCTACGACCTTCAGGTTATGAGTCAAAGAAATGACTATTTCCACAAGTTCCTAGCAATGGATGAGAATGTATTAACATATTGAAACCATTATGTTAAAGTAGTATTCTCGTTTCTGTCCATTGATGCCGTTTCCTGTCACCGTGGTTACATGGTGGTTACATGAAACGCAAGCAGGAGTTAGGGATGCCCGTAGCGAAGATCACCAAAAAACTCGTCGACAGCCTCAAGAGTGCTGAGAAACAATATCTGGTCCATGATCAACTTCTGAAGGGCTTTGGTGTTCGTGTGACGCCAAATGGCCACAAAGCATTCTTCATCGATTACAGACCTGGTGAAGGTGGCCGCAAGGTTTTGAAAAAACGCATGGTGATCGGCGTTGTTGGCAAACTTACATGTGATCAAGCTCGCAACCTTGCCCGGGAAAAACTGGCCGCAGTACAACTCGGTGAAGACCCCGCCGCAGATCGAGAGAAAAAAAGGCAGACACTCAATCTTCGTGAATTCGGCAAACGCTATCTTGATGAGGAGGCTGTGCGTCGTCTGAAATCTTCAACCATTTGCAACTACGAAATCAATCTTCGTCGACATGCAAACCCGCACATTGGCCATTTGAAGATCACAGAGATAGCTCGGACCGACATCATTCAGATGCACAATGCCATAGGTGAGAAATCGCCGATCACAGCAAATCGAACTGTTGAAACTATTTCAGCTGTCTTTCGCTATGCCCAGGACAAAGGTCTGGTTGAAGAAGGTCACAACCCGACCAAAGGCGTTCGCTCATTTAAAGAGTCTCGTCGCGAACGATTTTTGTCCGAAGAAGAATTCGTGCGACTTGGTGCATCTCTGCGACTTGCAGAAACAGAAGGCATACCATGGGCCAATTTGGCCAGGGACGATCAATCAAAACACGCCGTTAAAGTCGGAAACCAGCGCACAGTGTTTTCCAGTGTCGCTATCAATACCATTCGACTGCTTATTTTTACAGGTTGCCGCTTACGGGAAATCCTCAATCTCACATGGGAGGAGGTCGATTTGGAACGTGGTTTATTGTTCCTGGCCGATAGCAAAACCGGAGCACGTGCTGTGGTACTGAATCAGCTCGCTCACAATATCCTCGAACGCCAATTATTGAAGGGCGTTTATGTTTTCGCAACTGAATTCGAAGACAAACCCAGAGCCGATCTCAACAAACCCTGGAGAGCAGTTCGCAGACATGCCGGCCTTGAGGATGTTCGCCTGCACGACCTTCGCCACAGCTTTGCATCCGTTGGCGCCAGTGCCGGAATGGGACTTCCCATAGTGGGTGCCCTGCTCGGCCATAAACAAGCTGCAACAACGGAGCGTTACGCCCATCTGGATGCAAGCCCGCTTCGTCAAGCTTCCGACGAAATCAGTCTTAGAATTGAAGCCGCAATGAACGGCACAAGAGGATAGTATAAGATGTAGAAGACTCGACTTAATCTGACACCGCCCCCTTTCCACAGAAGTGAATTGAGGGCGGCGCACTCTTGCAAGAGAGGGTGGTTATCCGTTTTGATGGTGGTGCGAACCAACCACAAAACGAAAGAGAGCCACAACATCGCAAACGTGGAATCCCTCAAAGCTGAGTCGTTTCACCGCACAGACAAAGCAAGAAAACCCGATTCGCTTGTTCTTGCGGATGTTCTTAGGCGAAATGTGCAGATGCCACGGTACTCGTTACTCTTCCCGAAAAACGTGAATGAGATTGTCGGTGATCGGCTTGGTAAGATAGGTGAGAACGGTACGTTCTTCTGTTGCGATAAACCCTTCAACCGGCATGCCGGGGA
>JAAEMV010000810.1 GCA_024225195.1 Planctomycetaceae bacterium
CGCAGATCAGTCGCGTATCCAAAGGTCTCGCTCAGAGGAATTTCGCAACAGATCAATACTGAACCATCAGGCTTTATATCAGTCGATTCCATGATGCCTCGACGGGAGGTGAGGTCACCTACGATCGAGCCTTGTGCGGGCTCGGGGCACTCAATTTCGCAGAACATAACCGGTTCCAAAATCTGTGGCTTGGTCTTGGTCATGTATTCGCGGAACATACCACGGGCAGCAGCTTGGAACGCCATCTCCGAACTATCAACGTCGTGATAGGAACCGTCTGCAAGCATCATTCGCATCCCAACGACCGGGTACTCTGCAAGAACGCCTTTGACGATTGATTGACGCATTCCTTTTTCGACGGCTGGAATGAACTGTTTTGGAATTCGACCGCTGACGATTTTGTCTTCGAAAAGGAAGTTGTCGACGACATCAGGATTGCTTTCATCCTTTGCGAATTCTTCCTCATCGAGTGGCTCGAGCCATCCCTTGATGTGGGCAAACTGACCGGATCCACCAGACTGCTTCTTGTGTTTGTAATCGAATTCGGCTTTGAGCGTCGGTTGTTCACGGTAGCTAACTTTCGGTGCACCGACTTCGACTTCAAGACCGTATTCACGTCGAATTCGCTCAACGTAAACGTCCAGGTGAAGTTCGCCCATTCCGGAAATGATAACTTCTGCAGTCTCTTCATCGGTTGAAACGCGGAAGGTTGGGTCTTCTTTTCGGAAACGCTGAAGAGCCTTGCCAAGTTTTTCGCTGGCTCCCCGGTCGGCCGGTGCAATCGCAACCGAAATAACCGGATCTGGGACGAACATGTTTTCCAGCGAGCAATACTTGGGAGTTTCTGAGTACGTGTCACCTGATGCACAGTCGATTCCCATAACCGCAACAATGTCACCGGCAAATGCCTCGTCAATTTCTTCTCGCTTATCCGAGTGCATGCGAACGATTCGGCTGAATCGTTCTTTGCGACTGGTGCGTTGGTTGTAGTATGTTCCGCCTTTTTTGACGGTACCTTGATAGATTCTCATAAAGGTAAGCTGACCAAACGGGTCTTCAACGATTTTGAATGCCATCCCAACGAGCGGCTTGGTCTTATCTGGCTCAAGCGGGAAGTCTTCGTCTGGATTGTCCCATTGCTTGGCCGAGATAACTCTCTCCAAGGGATTGGGAAGGTAGCGAACGATCGCGTCGACGAGCGGTTGAACGGCTTTGTTCTTGAACGCGGTTCCCATGAATAGCGGAGTAAAGCTTTGGGCTTTAATCGCTGCTGCGGCGACCTTGTAGATCAAGTCTTTGGAAACTTCTTCTTCCGAAAGAAGCAATTCCATCATTTCATCGCTGTACATCGACAGACCTTCCAGAAGTTCCTGGCGGTACTTCTTGGCTTCGTCGACCATGTCTTCTGGAACCTCTTCTACGAGAATTGTCTCACCTTTGTCTCCGTCGTTTCGGTAAGCCTTCATCTCAATCAAATCAACAACGCCATCAAAGTTTTCGCCAAGACCAATGGGTAGTTGGAAAAGGATAACTTCGACGCCAAGTTTCTCACGCATTTGATCGGCAACCTTAAACGGGTCAGCACCCGTTCGGTCCATCTTGTTGACGAAGGCGAGACGAGGAATTCCGTATCGCTTCATTTGGCGGTCAACGGTCAGCGATTGGGCCTGAACACCACCGACCGCACACAGCACCAAAACCGCACCGTCGAGCACACGTAGAGATCGCTCAACTTCGACGGTAAAGTCAACGTGACCAGGTGTATCGATCAGGTTAATCGTGTGATCATTCCAAGTCACTTGAGTTGCGGCGCTGGTAATCGTGATACCGCGCTCTTTCTCAAGTTCCATGTGGTCCATCGTCGCGCCGTCACCACCGCCACGTACGTCTTCAATTTTGTGAATTCGTCCGCAATAAAAAAGGATTCGCTCACTGAGAGTCGTTTTTCCCGAATCAATGTGGGCTGAAATTCCGATGTTCCGATAGTTCTTCAGGTTCATCAATGCACCGTCAACAATTAACTTTATTCTTTGAATGAAACAGTTTGGCCGCTTCCGATAATCGGACCTTCCGGCCGTTCTGAGGCAACGCACCTCGGTGTCGTGTGTAGAGCAAATCGCAGGTTTGCGAAAAAGCTATACAAAAATCTAGTTGGTGGGGTATAGGTTAAATCGGCCTAATCCACCGCAAACTCCAACTAGACCGGCACACAGTTAATCTTCTGTGAAACAATCCGATTGGATGATTGGCGTTCAATCCAGCGTGCAACTTTTTGCAGAGATTCCACAAAACTCCCGACAAAACAACCGCCGGGCGAAGTTATGGCTCAAAGGCAGAAATTCTGCCATCGCGTAATCTTAGTTAATCCAGTTTTGTCGGGAAGCCCAGTTTGCGGTTTTTTGCCGTTAAATTTGGGAACGCAGCGGTCACGGCATGATTGATAACTAATTCTTATCGCATGGGTCGGTGTGCTCGCTGCGCGTTATATCCACGTGTCGGTTCAAATCAAGGTGAGTTTGGAGGTCTTTATCAGCTGGTTAGCGGTGTCGTTAGTTGATTTAGGTCGGGTGTGGCTAAGTGTTTTCATCTGGTGTGCAAAGGTGGCATTGAGCATTGGGATAGAAGTTTGGCACTCTGAATAAAGTAGATCGTTTCAGGCGAGCTTTGCTTTATCTCTGTTTTGACGAATAGGAAACCAACTAGTTTCCTCGTTTCATTTTGGTTTGGCGATCAATTCGTTCCACCTCGGCCTGGTCATTGCCCAGTTTCGTAATCGCCACGTTCCTAATTGACCGTTTTTATTGGCCCTAATCTGTTGTTTACAGAGTCGATGGTTAGCGGTTCAAAAAAGGGCGGGTGGATTTTATGGCCGTGTTTTTAAAGAGGGTTTGCCAATTCTCGAAGCTTCGCGACAATAGAAGCCCCCCATGTCCAGTTTGTGGAAATGATCAATGTTGGTTAGGGGGAGCGGCTGGGCACTCCAGAGGATCTTTGGTTTTTGGCGGTAACGAATTAACGGGTAACATTGTGCAGCAGATCAGATTTGATGAATCTAGAGGTAACGGACACATTCGGTTTAGTGTGGCAGCACTCATGCTGGTTTTTGTCTTTGGTTTCACCTCCATCGCGAGATCGCAGTCGGAACAAGCGGGGCAAACTCCGGTTCCTGAAGCTCCCGTCATTGAGCCGGCCAGCGACGAAGGGCAAGCGGCGATACCGCAATTTAAATTTCCTGAAAATCTTCAGTGCGAAATGATCGCGGCCGAGCCGGATGTTGCCAACATCGTTGCCTTCCACCGTGATTATCAGGGCAACATTTACGTTTGCGAGACGTTCCGTCAAGGCAAGGGCGTTGAGGACAACCGCAATCATGCTCATTGGATGGATGAAGAGTTGGCGGCTCAGACGGTTCAAGATCGAATCGATTACGTAAGAAAATACATTCCGGATGCGGATCAGGCTTACACTGCCAAAGATGATCGAATCCGTTTACTAAAGGACACCAACGGAAATGGAAAGCCGGATTCGATAACGGTATTCTCGGACCGTTACAACAAACTAGAGATGGGCACCGGAGCAGGTGTTCTGTCTTATCGGGGGAAAGTCTATTACACGTGTATCCCTGACTTATTTGAATTGCAGGATGCCGATGGTGATGGTGTCGCGGAAATTCGAAAATCATTGCATACCGGTTATGGCGTCCGCTATGCGTTCCGCGGCCATGACATGCATGGTTTAATTGTCGGTCCTGATGGGAGACTTTACTTCAGCATTGGTGACCGAGGTTATAACCTTTCACCCACGATTAAAGATCCAGCCTCCGGTGCAGTATTCAGGTGCGAACTGGACGGTAGTAACTTAGAAGTTGTTGCGACTGGGCTCCGCAATCCGCAAGAGTTGGCGTTTGATGATTTCGGAAATCTGTTCTCGGGCGATAACAATTCGGATAGTGGTGACAAAGCCCGCTGGGTTGAAATTATTGAAGGTGGTGATACTGGTTGGAGGATGTACTACCAGTATCAGCAAGACCGTGGTCCCTTTAATCGCGAGAAGATTTGGTATCCCTACAATGAGGATACGCCCGCCTATATCATCCCGCCTATTGCGAATATTTCAGATGGCCCTTCGGGCTTGGAGTATTATCCCGGAACAGGTTTCGGTGAAGATTTTCGCGGTCGATTTTTCCTCTGTGATTTCCGAGGGGATGCGGCGCGAAGTGGCATTCGTTCGTGGCGCAACAAAGCCAAGGGGGCGTACTGGGAAGTCGTTGAAGATGAAAAACCATTCTGGAACATGCTGGTCACGGATCTCGATTTTGGTTCGGACGGCAAGTTGTATACTTCCGATTGGGTTTTCGGTTGGAATGGAGAAAACAAAGGCCGGATTTATTCATTCGCTGATCCTGAGATTCAAAAGTCAGCCATCGTCAAGCAGGTCGAGTCGTTGCTTAAGCAGGGGCTGCAAAATCAGCCACTGGAGAACCTGCGAGTTCTAATCTCGCATCCCGATCAGCGAGTTCGGACTGAGTCGCAGTTCGAGTTGGTTGCGCGGAAGGATTTGGAAACACTGAAAGCACTGGCGTTGGATGCGAACGTTGGCACTCTTGGACGGCTGCATGCGATTTGGGGTGTCGGCCAGTTGGCACGGTCAGCCGATGCTGACTTGCAGGCAATGAAAGCTGGCTTTCTTGGAACACTGCTACGGGAAAAAGATGCGGAGGTCGTTGGAGCGGCCTGTGGAATTGTTTCCGATTGTGATTACTCCGACAGTGCCGCGCTCACAAGCCTTTTAACGCACGATAATTTACGCGTCAGGTATCGGGCGGCGATGGCCTTGTCCAAAATCGGTACTGGCGATGATGTCGATGCCGTCGTGAAAATGTTAATTGAAAACGCCGCCTCCGACCCCATCGTGAGGCATGGCGGAATTATGGCGCTCAACGGAATTTTTCTTCGGGATGCCGCCACTGGCGCTGAGCAGCTTGCCAATTTAGTTGGGAATGATTCGGCAATTGTTCGTGTTGCGTTGTGCGAGGCAATGAGGAAGTTACTCCTTTCGAACGACCCCCAAGCTGATGGAGGGAAATCACAAGCCGCCGAATTAGTTGGGCGTTTGCTAACGGATCGGGATGTAAGGGTCGTACTCGAGGCCGCGCGGGTAGTGCATGATGTTGACGTTC